>CAZPMV010000031.1:0-11493 GCA_964587335.1 uncultured Anaerolineales bacterium | reverse complement strand
CAGTTCGGTTCGGAGGGAGTTGAACTCTCGACCTCGGCAGTGCAACTGCCTCAGAACGGTTTATGATCTGGTGGGTTAGACGCAATACAGTTCGGTTCGGAGGGAGTTGAACTCTCGACCTCGGCAGTGCAACTGCCTCAGACGACCTGTCTAAATCGTATTGGGTTAGACAGCGGATCTGGCGATCCGCCGGGAGCAATACGTGCTGCTTTCGCCACGATGCCTACGAACGGTGGACATAGGTGACAGGAGCGGTTTGCTAGGGGTAAACGGCGAGTTGCTTCTTGTCCTCTGGCAGCGCGGCATAGACTTGGCCTCGCCGCGGGTCTACTGCCAGGCCGAAGGGATTGGCGGGGCCTTCGGCGGCGTGCTTCTTCAGCCACTTGTTGGTGACCGTGGAGAAGACCTGCAATCCGCCAGCATCGCTGACGTAGAGCCGCTGCCGCGCCGCGTCCACCGCCAGCGACTGCGCACCGTCCAGGGGGAGTTCAAGGTTGGCGGCGATGACGCCCACCTGTTTGCCGCTCCGCCCATCGATGATGGCAACGTTGCGGTAGCGCGGAGCCAGCAGGTAGAGGACGTACACGCGCCCCGTAGCGGTGTCGACGGCGATGTCCTGCGGGAAGCCCAGGCCGCCCAGCGCGGTGCGGGCGATGACTTCATCCTGCGCTGTGTCCACCACCGCCACCTCGTCGCTGCCTGCCAATGCCACGTAGACTCGCTCTCCGTCCGCGCTGGCTGCCAGGGTGTAGGGACCTGGCCCCAGTCTGATCTCTCCCCGGCGCTCGGCGGTCTTGCTGTCCAGGATGAGCAGGCGGTGGGCAGCGGTCTCGGCGACATAGAGTTGCCCTCCTGCCAGTGCCAGGCCACTGGGCCGGAGCAGGCCGCGGGCTTCGGCCAGCCGCTGACCGTTGCGGGCATCGAACACAGCTACACTGCCACGCTCCCAACTGGTCACGTACAGCCGCCCGGCGACGGGATCCAAAGCCATCCCTCGCGGCTGCTGTCCGATGGACACTCGCGCCAGCACCGCGCCGCTGGCGGGATCGCTGATCGTCAGCAAGCCATCGCTGGCACCGTAGAGCCACCCTGTATATGGATGTACAAGCAGGCTGTGCGCGGGGCCATCCGTCGCGGAGAAGGAACGCACGGATCGTCCAGCAGGACGGCTGACCGCTGTCGTCCAGAGGTCACGAGTGAGCAGCGGCAGGTGGGTGCTGTGGGGCAGAGCGCGAATGCCGAGGAAATAGTCATAACCCTTGCAGGCGGCGCCGACAGGGGTAGAGGAGCGCACGCGCACATAGGCGGTGCTATTGCTCGTCGCAGGCCAGAGGACGCAGGAGCGTGGGTGGCCTTGGCAATCGTCGTTTTCTGCCAGGAGGGTCTGCCCGTTGGGGCCAAAGATCGCCAACTGCGTATCCGCTCCGTAGCCCAACATGCTGGTCTCCACGATGTAGGAGACGCCTGCCTGAGCCGGGAAGCGGGCCCAATCCTCATCTTGCGAGTGGTGGAAGGTATGGTACTGTACGCTGCCGTCGGTGGCGGCAAGCGAGGCTTGGCCCGGCATATCGTCCGGCTCCCAGCCATCGGGCACGCAGGTGGGGAACGGGGTTGGCGTTGGTGTATGCGTGGCCGTTGGTGTGACCGTTGGCGTTTCCGTGGGCGTTGGCGAGTTCGTCGCTGTGGGCGTCACGGTGGGCGAGGGGGTGATAGTGGGTGTGTCCGAAGGTGTCGGCTTGCGAGTCGCCGTGGGCGTGACCGTGGGCGTAGGCGTGACCGTGGGAGTCGGTGTGATCGTCGGCGTGTCGGTGCTGGTTGGGCTGGGGGGAGCCGTGGGCGTGTCCGTGGCCGTAGCCAGGGGCGTCGGCGTGCTCACGGGCCCGTTGTCCTGGATGATGGTGATGGTGTCATCATCGCTGTTGGCGACGTAGACGCGGTTGGTGGACGGGTTGACGACGATTCCTTCGCCCGCGCCGCGGCCTACAGGCAGCCATGCCAGCCAGAGCTGAGTGTCGGCGTCGAAGATGTGCACTTGCTGCGTCTCGGCGCAGACGGGGAAGAAGTGCCCTGTGTTGGGATTGGCGGCTACGATGTAGGGAGAGCAGTCCAGAGGGATGTGGTTGACGACCGTATCGCTGCTGGTATCAATCACCGTCATGCTGTGCCCATCCCGGTTGGCGGTGTACAGTCGTTCGCGCCCTACGTCGAGAGCGATGCCGTAGGGGCCGCCACCTACAGGAATGCTTCTCAGCAGTGCGCCGCTGCTGCCATTATAGACTCCCACCGTATGCGCCCGATGGTTGGTGACGTAAACCTTGTTGGTTAGCGGATGGCGGACAACCAGTGAAGGTTCGCCGTCAGCGGGGCTGATTGCTGTCTGTGTGTTCGCTGGCCCATCCACCAGGGAGAGGGTGCTGGAGCCGAAGTTGGCTACGTAGACCATGCCGTCAGCAGGATTCAGATCCACACCGTTGGGCTGGTATCCCACAAGGATGCTCACGGACGGGCCACCAGCGGCGGGCACGGCCACCAAGTCGTCAGTGTACTTGCTGGCCACGTACAACCGCCGCTGCAACGGATCGAAAGCGATGCCGTTGGCCCCGAGGGAGCCGCCCAGTTGGATAGTGTTGGTGATCCAGTGTGTGTTCCCGTCAATGACCGAGACGTTGCCGCCCCAGTGGTTGGCGACGTAAATCAGATTGCGGTGGGCGTCCACGGCCATACCGTGCGGACGCTGTCCAGAGAGGATTGTGGTCACCACCTCGGCGACGCGTGTGGCCGTGGGGCTGGGAATGACAGTTGGCGTACCGGTCGGCGTATCCGTCGGTGTCGGCGTAATGGTGGGCGTGGGCGTGATCGTGGGTGTGTCGGCGGGCGTGGGCGTGTCCGTTGACGTCGGAGTGATGGTCGGCGTAGGCGTGATCGTTGGCGTGGGCGTGTCCGTGGGTGTATTCGTCGGTGTGGGCGTCGGCCCGATGACGGAGACAGGAGCCACGCCGTAGCGCGGGCTGATGGTGGTGTTGCTGGCTGTAGCGGCTAGGTTGTTGTAGTAGGTGCCGCTGGAACTGGTCGCCGTAGCTCGGAACGTGATTATCAGGTTGCTGCAGGCATAGGGAGAGGTCTTGTCCAAGGACTGCACGGCACCGTACTGATCGTGGGGATCGCCGCCGGCGGTGAGCCAGTCCCATTGAATCCAGTTTGCGTTTGCCAAGGGATCCGACAGTTCATAGGGGCAGATGCCCACGATTTCAGGCCAAGCGATCCAGTAGTCGCGGAAAGCTCGCTTGATGTAGTCTGCGCGGTTGCTCTCGGTAATGGTCGGGTAGCCTTCCCAATTGAAGGTGCCGTTCCAGAGGTTGTAGCCCGTCTCGGTGAGCAGCACTTTGACGTAGGGTCGCCCCCAGTTGGCCAGTTGTTGCAGCTCTCGGCGGTAGCTATCAATGGTCAGTTGTGGATAAGTGGCGCTGCCCCGGTGGATGTTGTACTCGGGAGGGTGGTTGCTGGGATAGGGGTGGGCTGACCAGATATCCCAGGCCCAGAGGGAATTAGGCACATTGGCAACCATCTGATCGATGAAGGTGAGCGGATCGATATCGCCACCTGGCGAGAGGCCGCCATTGAGAACGACAATACGGCTGTCGCCCAGGGCACGGATGGCCGCCGCCGTTTGCTCCAGGAAGTGGCCGTACTCGACGGCGTTGGCTGCGTTGCCCCACTCTATGTTCAGGTTGGGTTCGTTCCATATCTCAATGTAGAGGCGGTGGCCATCGCGACGCGGCAGCCCGGCTACCACCCGCTGGAAGGCCCAGGCGATGGAGCTGTAGTTGCCCGGCCAGTCAGCATGCGGCTTGTGCCAGAAGGAGCCGCCGTGCTCTCCCTGCAAGCGGATCACCGGCTTGAGCCCTCGGTCGTAGGCGGCGTTGACGAAGTCAACCCAACAGATGTGGGGCTCCTGCGTCTGGGGGGTGATGCCATAGAAGAGCTGCTTGACCCAGGCTCCGTAGCCCATCAACTCTCGCACGCGGTCCAGTTGCCAGCTAAAGTACCATGTCTCGCAGCGTTCCTGGACGAAGGTGTGCATGCCGTAGAAGCTATCGCCGCGCCGTTCGGGGACAGAGAGATTGCTCCAGGTCAGATTGCGGCCACTGACGTTGGGGTTGCTGCTGCTGACGAGGATACCGTTGGCGTAGACGCGACTGGAACCGTATTGATAGCCGAAGCCGTTGGGCAGCGTGTCCACCACCGTCACGCCCTGTGCGGCTACGTCGCCGGAGTTGGTTAAGGTTATGGTGTAGGTGACGGCGCCGCCTAAGCCCGTCGAGCTGGGGGAGACTGACTTGCCGAGGGTGACCACAGGCCAAGGAACCTCTGGCGCGGCGACAGCGCTTTGTCCCAACACCAAGAGCAGAGACAAACTCAGCAGCAGCCAGAGCCGTGGGCGAGCCTTTTTGGTCATTCTCTTCTCCACGAGGGGAGCTCGGAGCAGGGTACAACGGATGTGCTTGGTACTTCTACTATACGAAAGCCCTGGGGAGGCGGCTTCCAGCCGCCGACAGCATGTTGGCTCTGCAGTTTTGGGATGGGCTCCAAGTGCGCTGCGCTTTTCGGGCAACGGGCCCAAAAGCACAGTGGCGGCGCCGCAGAGCGCCGCCACTGGTTTAGCAGGTTCCGTTCAATACGACGCCCGTCGTCTTTCTAGACGTCGGAACTCTGTCCACGTCACGCGTTCTTGAGTGCCGCCTGTGCGGCAGCCAGCCGGGCGATGGGCACACGGAAGGGGGAGCAGCTCACGTAGTCGAGCCCGAGCTTGTGACAGAACTCGATGGACCTGGGCTCGCCGCCGTGCTCGCCGCAGATGCCGATCTCGATGTCCGGCCGGGCCTTGCGGCCCAGTTCGACGCACATCTTCATCAGCTTGCCCACGCCGATCTGATCTATGGACTCGAAGGGGTCGAAGGGGAGGATGCCTTGCTCCACGTACTGCATCAGGAACTTGCCCTGGGCATCGTCTCGAGAGTAGCCGTAGGTCATCTGGGTGAGGTCGTTGGTGCCGAAGGAGAAGAACTGGGCGTACTCGGCGACCTCGTCGGCAGTCAGAGCTGCGCGCGGGATCTCGATCATGGTGCCGAACATGTACTCGACCTCGATGCTTTCTTCCTCCATCACCTGCTTGGCAACAGCCTCCAGCTTCTCGCGCTCCAGCTTGAGCTCGTTGACATGGCCCACCAGAGGGATCATCACTTCGGGGATGACCTTGATGCCCCGCGCGGCGCAGCGGCAGGCGGCCTGGAAGTAGGCCCGAACCTGCATCTCGGTCAGACCCTTGTACATGATGCCCGCGCGGCAGCCGCGCAGACCCATCATCGGGTTGATCTCCCAGAGGGAGTTGACCACCTGTAGCATCTTTTCCTTCTCCGCCACTGCGGGCGAATCGGGGTCGGTGCAGCGCAGCCGGGTCAGTTCCTCGATCAGCTCTTCACGCGGCGGCAGAAACTCGTGCATGGGCGGGTCGATGAGGCGCATGATGACCGGCAGGCCATCCATGGCCTCGAAGACGCCCTCGAAGTCCTTTTCTTGGAAGGGCAGCATCTCGTCCAGCGCGGCCTGGCGATCCTCGTCTGTCTTGGCCAGGATCATGCGCACCACGGCATCCCGCGCCCGCTCATCGAAGAACATGTGCTCGGTGCGGCAGAGTCCGATGCCCTCGGCGCCAAAGGCCCGCGCCTGCTCGGCGTCTTTCTTCATGTCGGCATTGGCACGTACGCCCAGCCTGCGCACCTCGTCGGCCCAGGAAAGCAGGGTCATGAGCTCGACCTCTTCCTCAATGTTCGGTGACACGGTGGCGATGCTGCCCAAAAACACCTCACCCGTCGCGCCGTTGATGGAGATGAAATCCCCTTCCTTGACCGTCTTGCCATCAATGGTCACGGTGAAGGACTTCGCCGCCGGGTTGACCCGGATCGATTCGCAGCCGGCCACGCAAGGCTTGCCCCAACCGCGGGCCACTACAGCCGCATGGCTCGTCATCCCCCCATGCTGAGTGAGCACGCCCTGCGATTTCTCCATGCCGTGTACGTCCTCGGGGTTAGTCTCCGGGCGCACCAGGATCACTGCCTGGCCGGCCTCGCCCAACTCCGCAGCCCGGTCGGCGCTGAAGACAGCGATGCCAGTGGCCGCTCCAGGGGAGGCGTTGAGGCCTTTCGCCAAGAGTCGCCCGCTCCCCTTTGCTTCCTCGATGGCCTCAGGGTCAAACTGCGGGTGCAGGAGTTGATTCACCTGTTCGGGTGTGACGCGCAGCAGGGCTTCTTCCTTGGTGATGAGACCCTCGGTCACCATGTCCACAGCGATCTTGACTGCAGCGCGAGGGGTGCGCTTGCCTGTGCGGGTCTGAAGCATCCACAGCTTGCCCCGCTCGATGGTGAACTCCATGTCCTGCACGTCACGATAGTGTTTCTCCAACAGCTTGCAGATGCCCACAAACTCCTCGTACTCGTCGGGCAACTCTCCGGCCATGTCGGTGATGGGATGCGGCGTCCGGATACCGGCTACCACGTCCTCGCCCTGGGCGTTCAGCAGATACTCGCCGTACAGCTTCCTCTCGCCGGTGGAAGGATCGCGAGTGAAGGCGACACCGGTGCCGCTATCCTCGCCCATGTTGCCGAAGACCATGGTCACGACATTGACGGCGGTCCCCCAGTCGTGGGGAAACCCCTCGGCGTTGCGGTAGGCGACGGCCGGCGCGCCAAACCAGGAACCGAAAACGGCTGCCGTGGACTGGTATAGCTGCTTGTAGGGATCGTCGGGAAACTCCTCGCCCAACTCCTTCTTGTAGAGGGCTTTGAAGTCCCTGACCACATCCTTGAGCATGTCGGTGGTTAAGTCGGTGTCCTGGCCTCCCTCGGTCTTGGCTTTGTACTCGTTCAGGATGCGCTCAAAGGTTTGCCGGCCTATCCCCTTGACGATGTTCCCGAACATCTGGATGAGGCGGCGATAGGCATCCCAGGCAAAACGCTCCTTGCCGGTCAGCTCGGCCAGGCCGTGGAGCGTGTCGGCATTGAGACCGATGTTGAGCACTGTGTCCATCATGCCGGGCATGGATTGCCTCGCTCCGGAACGACAGGAGACAAGCAGTGGATTGTTGGGGTCGCCGAGCTTTTTGCCAGTCTGTTCCTCCACCGTCTTCATGGCCTCCAGCACCTGCTCCCACATCCCTTCGGGGAACTGCTTGTCCGCGTCGAAGTAGGCATTGCAGGCCTCGGTGGTCACCGTGAACCCTGGCGGGACGGGCAACCCGGCATTGGTCATTTCGGCCAAGTTCGCTCCCTTGCCGCCAAGCAGGTTGCGCATGTCCCTATCACCTTCGCTGAAGAGATACACCCATTTCTTGGTCATCAGAGTCTCGATCCTCCTTGGTTGTCAGTAGCTAAGTAGTACTCTCCTCGTATCAAGAGCCAACATGAGATTATACCTGCCTTATGCCCTTTGTCAAAATCAGGTGGCCCTTTCGCATAGCATTGGGCCACTTCCTCACACCCCATCGAACTCGGGCAGGTACTTCACTACCCCGCGCCGCCCTGCCAGCGCTCCTTCCCTCAGCTCCGTCACCATAAACACTTCCTCCGGCACTTCCTTCTTCCACCTGATCCCCAAGGGCTTCGATGGCTCAAAGCCAAAGCGCGGATAGAACTCGGGATGACCCAGCACCACAACCACCTCATGCCCCGTTTTGCGGCATTCCTCCAGCCCCACTTCCACTAGCTGCGACCCGATGCCTTTGCCCTGGTGTTGCGGCAAGACCGCCATGGGCCCCAGCCCCATTGCACTCCAACTCGCCCTGTCCGACTGGACTGTCACTGGGCTGAACAGGATGTGCCCCACTACTTGCTCGTCTTCGATGGCGACAAGGGAGATGAGGAACTCATCGCGCTGGCGGAGCGCATCGACCAGGTCGGCTTCTGCCCTTTGCCCAAAGGCCTGCTCATTGACCCGACGGACAGCGCTTGTCTCGCCTGGTCTTTCACGTCGGATGATTATCACGGCGTCACCGCCCTTGCTCCTGCTCAGCCCGTGCCAAGTACTCTGCCACCAGGCGGCGGTGCTCCCACAACTGCCGCACGCCCCAGTCCTGCATGAAGATGGCCTCCGAACGCAGGTGCGGACTTACTTTCGTTCCCAGCATGGCCGTCCCCTCGGCCAGCAGTTGATACCCTTCCTTTAGCAGGCGGTGGGCCTCAGCCATCTCAGGGGGAGGGTCGATCAAGTCCAGTTCCTCGACCAGCGCTTCTAGCACGCTCACAGGCTGCCCTCTGGCGTTGAGGATGGCGAGGTCAGTGGTCACTGGCCGCACCATCAGCAAGTAGACGCGCACCTCTGAGTTGACGAGGCTCAGCGGCTCTGTAGGAGCGGGCGTGGGTGTGGGACTGGGCAGCGGCGTGGGTGTGACCGTCGGCTGCGCTGCGCAACCTGCAATCACCACCGCTGCCAGAAGCGCCAGCGGCAGCCAGTCGCAGGCCAGGTTGCCCCTGGCACACCGCTCACGTTTCTTGAGGCTCATCGCGCCGCCGCCGTATCTGGAAGACGACCGGATTGAAAGCATCGGGACAGGCATGTGTGGCCACGTCTTTGTCTCGCAGCCAGGGGAATTGCGCGCCGTAGCGCAGGGCGAACACCTTGGGCAGCATTGAGTACAGGGCGTGAATGCACAGCTTGCCCTGCACATGCAGCCCGTCGAAGGTCACCTGATCGCCCAGCCGGTGGCCGGCGGTGCACGTCCCCTCCTGTTGGATGACTTCGACGACAATCGTCGCCCCTTCGTCGTCAAAACATTCCCGTTTCGAGTCGCTCATCTCCTCTTCCTTGGTTGGTACATTGGTAGACCGGGAAACTGGTATATTGGGTCTGTTGACCAACTTCCCAATCTACCAATTTACCAGTCTACTGGCGACCAGTCCCGTAGACATCCGGCCGGCGGTCGCGGAAAACCGTGATGTGCTCCCGCGCTTCGGCCACTCGTTCTATCTTCACCACCGCGGTGAGCAGCAGCTCTGTCTCGCCTCCTTCGACGATGGCATTGCCCCAGGGGTCTACGACTGCCGAGTGGCCGCCGAAGGGGGTCTCCTCGCTCTTGCCCACGCGGTTGCAGGCCAGCAAAAAGAGCTGGTTCTCCGCCGCCCGCGCCCGTATCAGCGTCCGCCAGACATCCACGCGGCGGCGAGGCCACTGCGCGGGGAGCATGACCAGCACGGCTCCCTCCAGGGCATAGTGGCGGAACAGTTCCGGAAACCGCAGGTCGTAGCAGACGGCCAGTGCGCTGCGGCCCCAGGGCAGGTCGAAGACGGGTGCGGCATTCCCCGCGGTCAGATAGTGATCCTCCCGCATCAGGCCGAAGAGATGAACCTTGCGGTACACACCGGCCAGTTCCCCTGCGGGCGAAAAGAGGGTGGCTGTGTTGAAAATCACTCCCTCTCTCGCCTCCAGCAGCGAACTACCGATCCACAGGCCGTGTGTTCGTGCCAGTTCTGCCAGCCAGGTGAACGGCCCCGTGCCCAGCGGGGCGGCGTACAGCGCGCCGTTGACCAGATCGAAGCCGCTGCGCCAAAGCTCCGGTAGCAGCACCAGGTCCGAGCCTCGCCGCGCCGCCTCGGCGATGAACGCTTCCGCCTGCGCCTCGTTCGGTTCCGGCTCGCCGAGGCGGCAGTCCATCTGCGCCAGCGAGATTGTCAGCCGATCAGTCAGCCGATTAAGCCGATTGAGCCGATGGGTGCTCATGCGTTTTGTCGATCCTCTTTGTTTCCTTCCGCTTCTTCCGCTTTTCCGCTGACAGTCAGCCGATCAGTCAGCCGATGAAGCCGATTGAGCCGATGGGAGTTCATGCGTTCCGTCCAGCTTCCCGCTCTTCCGCTGACGACTAGCCGCCCGAGGTCCGGCACTGGCACCGGCGAATATCGCTGCAGGTAGTCTAGCATCGCTTCCCTCAGCACGGTGGGCAGTTCGTACTCCACGGCCTCTGGGGGGATGGTGAAGCTCACGCCTGGAATACGGTCCTCCAGACCGCGGTAGGTCATGCCGCCCATCTCGAAGCCGGTGGCGGCGATGGTGTAGCACTCGTCATCCCGCAGCAGCTCCTTGCCCACCCAGACCCGCCGGATGCGCTGGCCATCTGGCGCTGCATGGTCGACCTCCACCCGCATGCCAGAGACCGCCAAGATGCCCAGCGGCCGGCCGCGCAGGAAAGGCGGTCGCTGCCTGGCGCGCTCCGGGTCCATACCCAGGCTGAGCATCTCTCGCAGTTGCGCACCTGTCAGTATGGTGCGGCCTGGATTCCCCGGCGACGAACAGGCGCGGCACATGTCGCCCAATGTGACCGTGCCCCCCGGCAGTCCCTCATGGAGACTGCCGCTGATGCAAAGGGCCACTTGGGTGTCCATCCGCTCCCGCAGGACGTCGGCCAGGAAGTTGCCCATGGGCGACTCCCTCAACGGATCGTGTGGCAACGGAGCTATCGTCTCGCCGATGGGTTGCTCGAGCATCTCGGCGACGAGGGCTTGCTGCCGCTGCCATTCGAGGGCCACGGCAGGGTCTGGCCCGAGGCTCTCGTCAAGTGGCAGCAGCAGGGCTTGCTTCTCGGTCACGCGGCCGGTGACATCGTCTACTGTCAGATCAACGCGGCCCAGGAAGCGGCCATAGTCCCCCGCCTGGCAGATGAGCGTCTCACCTTCCCACAGTCCCTCAGGGAGCTCTTCGTGGAGGTGTCCGCCGATAATCACGTCCAGGCCATCCACCGCCTGCGCCAACTGCCGGTCGCTGTGCGAGCCCTGGTGGGAAAGCACCACGATGACCGTCGCTCCCCGTGCCCGCAACTCGTCACGCCAATGACGCACCTCTTCGACACCCTGGGGCACGTCCACGCCGAACAGAGTCCAGAAATCGAAAACAGGGGCCAGCCCGATGAGGCCCACGTTCACCCCGCCAGCAACCAGCAGCACCGCGGGTGTCACGCCTTCCACTATCGCGCCGCTTCTGGCCCAGGTGAAGTTGGCGGCCAGCAGAGGGAAGGATGCCGCGGCCGCCATGTCGGGCAGGCACTGGGGACCGTACGAGAGGGGGGCGCCATTGCCCACGGCCGTAGCGTGATAGCCAGCCGCGCTGAGCAGTGCCATCACCGCTGCTCCTTTGGTGACATCGCTCTCCAGCAGCGATTTCTCCTCAGCATCGCCCACGTCTAGGAGCAGCACAGCACCGCCAGCCGCCTCCGCCTCCGCTCGAATGCGTCTTGCCATGCTGCTGAGGTATGCCAGCCTCTCCACGCGGCCATGCAGGTCATTGGTGTGTAAGATGGTCAGTTGCATTGGTCACGTCTGCATGCCGAGCCGTCTAGCGACAGCTTTCGGCCGGCACGTCGGCATGAGGGAAGATGGTGCGGGCGTCGGAGCCATGCGCCCAAACGTTGGGATAGGTGGGCACGTCGTCCACCTGCACCCAGAAGTAGATCTT
>CAZPMV010000030.1:13423-17687 GCA_964587335.1 uncultured Anaerolineales bacterium | reverse complement strand
CGGAGTTGCTGGGGCTGGCGCTGCACCACCCGGCGTCGTACAGCGAGGTGGAGCGTGACGCCCGGCCGGTGCTGGAGGCGCTGCGCGAGGAGCTGGGAGCGGAGGAACTGGAAGAGGCGCTGGCGCGGGGGGTGGGGATGGAGCTGGAGCAGGTGGTGGAAGAGATTCTGGCGGAAGCGTGATGCGTGATGCGCCGCGCGGTGTGGTTCGCCATTCACGCCTCAGGCGACTCACTGATCAAGCACACACTAGTCACGTTGGATTGGAGTTGGGCGGGCATCCCATCCTTGTGAAGGGCTGAGCCACCGCCATGCGCAAGACGTTCTGTGACCTGGGGACAGGTATGCGAAGCCAAAACCACATGCTACACGCGCTCGTCTTCGTCGCCGGCATGAGCACGATGGCGGTGGAGATGGCCGCAGCGCGGCTGTTGGCTCCCTGGTTCGGCGATTCGCTGCCCATCTGGGCCAGCCTCATCGGGCTGATACTGGTCTACCTCTCGCTGGGCTACTGGCTGGGCGGCCGGTTGGCCGATCGCTCTCCCCGTTTCGCCACTCTTTGCCGTCTGTGCGCCTGGGCAGGCTTTCTCATCGGTCTCATCCCCGTGGCCTCTGGCCCTGTGCTGCGGCTGGCTGCTGTGGGCTTGGCCAAGATGGATGCGGGACTGCTGGCCGGCCCCTTGGTGGCTGTCTTGCTGCTGCTCGCCGTTCCGGTCACGCTGCTGGGCTGCGTCAGTCCCTTCGCCATCCGCTTGGAACTGCGTGACCCGCAGCGTGGCGGCGCGACGGCGGGCCGCATCTATGCCCTCTCCACGCTGGGCAGCCTCGTGGGCACCTTCCTGCCCGTTCTGGTCACCATCCCCAACCTGGGCACGCGTGTCACCTTCTACCTCTTCGCTGTGCTTTTGCTGCTCACGGCCTGGGTTGGACTGCTGCTGACCACCGGACGGCGGGCGCTACCCTATCTCTTGCTGTTGGTCGTCGTCTTGCTGCTGGCCTGGGCCACGGGCGGGGGGGTGATCAAAGCCGACGAGGAGTTGGTCTACGAGACCGAATCAGCGTACAACTACATTCAGGTGCTGCGCTGGGGGCCTGGGGTGCGGCTCAAGCTGAACGAGGGGTACGGCGTGCAGTCGGTCTACAATCCCGAAGGGGAACTGGCTGGCGGCATCTGGGACTACTTCCTGATAGCTCCGTTCTTCAACCCTGCACCCTACGACGAAGGGCAGGTGCGCAGTCTTTGCCTCATAGGACTGGCCGGGGGGACGGTATCCAAGCTCTACAGTCGAGCCTATGGACCCATTCCCATTGATGGTGTGGAGCTTGATCCCGCCATCATCGCTGTCGGCCAGCGCTTCTTCGCCATGAACGAGCCCAATCTCAAGGCAGTGGCCGAGGATGGCCGCGCCTTCCTCGCCCGTCTGCCGGCGGGGCAGCGTTACGATGTCATCGCCGTGGACGCCTACCGCCCGCCCTACGTCCCATTTCACCTGGCGACACGGGAGTTCTTCGAGCTATGCCGGGCGCATCTGAGCGATCAGGGGGTGGTAGCGATCAACGCGGCCCGAGTGCAGGGCGATGAGCGGTTGGTGCAGGCATTGGCCGCGACGATGCGCGCAGTCTTCCCCAGCGTGTTCATCGTCGAGGAGCCGGACGAGGGGTTCCCCACGGGCAACAGCCTGGTGGTGGGCACGGTGCAGCCGAGCACGTTGGCCGATTGGGAAGCCAATATCGGTGCTCTCCGCCAGCCGTTGCTAGTGGATATGGCCAGCCGCGCTGCACCGCATGCCCGTCAAGCGGCGTCGGGTTCAGAGGGCATCGTCTTCACCGACGACCGTGCGCCGGTGGAACAGATGGTGCACGGCATCGTGCTGCGCTACTTGATTGGTTCTGATCGCTAATCTTCCTCCGCCGTCAGGAAGCAAAGGATCCCGTCCGCCACGCCCTTCGCTGCCCGCTGAGGCTGTTTCGTCAGCAGCCAGCGGTCCCCACTCAGAAACCCGACCTCGATGATCGCCCCGGGCGTCTGCGGATCGATCTCGCGGAAGGCATGGTACTTGCGCATGTCATAGGTGATGGTACTGGGGTGAGGTTTGAGATGAGTTGCCTCCTCGTATCGCTGCCAGAGGCAGCCCACCAGCCGATCCTCGGTTTCTGGCACGGCGCTGTGTTCCACCCGCGCCACCTTGAAGCCACTGTAGTCCCCTTCGCAGCTGTCGGCATGTATGGAGACGAAGGCATCGGCGCGGTAGCCCTGGAGCCTGGGGTCGAACTCTTGCAGCAGGTCAACCTGAGCCCCTGCCCGGCGCAGCCGCGCTGCCGTGCGCTCGGCGATGTCCAGATTGACCTCAGCCTCCGTCAGCCCGTCGGGGCAAACGGCCCCGGGGTCGAACCCACTGTGACCCGCGACGATGCCCACCCGTTTGCCCACAGCGATGTTGGCCTGCTCCAGCCTCCATTCCTGCATCCGCCGGTAGATGAGCCAGCCGCTGGCTGCCAGCGCCAGGATGGCGATGATCAACGAGATTTGCTGTGCACGTTTCAGAAGCTCTCGTCGCATGAGTGTGATTCCTGTGGGTCCCTTTCCCCGATGTGAGGGAGTTGTACTCCCGAACACAGGCTCGGAGTGTAACTCCTCGCCATCGGGTGAGGGTTCGCTCCCAGACAACGCAGATTATACCACGGGCTTCAGTGGTGGTCAACAGGGGATTGGGCTTATACGCGAAACCACCAGTCTCACGTTGACAAAACCACGGGATTGTGGTAGAATTTGCACACTTGTTGTTTAGACCAGTGCTTGGTCAGCCTCTGCATCTGTCTCGCGGCTCGTGGTCGCAGGATATCTCACCTTCTCTCTTTCGTCGTTCTCGCTTGATCCATCCAAGGTCATAGAAGCCATTGTCGCTATTCCTGTCAGCCTGATGATGATACACTGTTCGTGTTGTATGCTCACTCATCGTCCCGCATGATTCGAAACAGGCGTGGAGTTTGTTGCTACCGAAGGGAGGTGATGAACCGCATCAGAACCTTGTCGTTTTTCGGTCATGGGCTTACGCAGCCGCTGGGCGCAAGCTGAGCCTCTGCTGCGCGAGCTCGCCAAGGGATTAAACACCACTCAAAGAGGAGGAACGATGTTTAAGAAGATTTCGATCTCGATTCTGGTCTTGGTCTTTCTGGCCATGCTTCTGCCTGGCTGCGCACCCGCGACACCGGCAGAGATTAAGATCGGCCTTGACGTCCCCATGACGGGCGACCATGCCTACGTGGGCACTCAGTCCAAGCGCGCGGCCGAGATGTGGCGCGACGAGATCAATGGCGCCGGCGGCCTGGAGGTCGGGGGCAAGAAGTACAGCATCAAGTTGATCATTGAGGACAACGAATCCAAACCCGAGTCGGCCACAGCGGCAGCCACCAAGCTGATCACCCAGGACAGGGTGCTGGCTATCGTGGGGCCGCAGGCCAGCGCTCGGGCCGTACCGACCGGCGAGGTGGCCAATGAGAACGAGACGCCGATGATCAGTCCCTGGTCCACCAACCCCAACACCACCTTGGACCGGCCGTGGGTCTTCCGCGTGCCCTTCCTCGATCCGTTCCAGGGGCCGGTAGTAGCTAACTTCGCCACCGATGAGTTTGGCGCCACCAAGGCAGCGGTGCTCTACGACGTGGCCAGCGACTATCCCAAGGGACTGGCCGACAACTTCCGCGAGGGCTGGGAGGCCATCCACGGCGCGGGCTCGGTGGTGGCTTTCGAGAGCTTCACTACCGGCGACATCGACTTCAGCGCCCAGTTGACCAACATCAGGGGCTCCGGCGCCGAAATACTCTTCACACCTCAGTACTACAACGAGGTGGGCCTCATCGTCAAGCAGGCCCAAGATCTGGGGCTGACCCAGGTCATCGTCGGTTCCGATAGCTGGGGCGATCCCAAGACCCTGGAACTGTGCGGTGACGCTTGCGAAGGGTACTTCTTCAGCACCCACTATGCCGCCGAGGGAGCCACAGGCGCGACCAAGGAGTTCATTGATAAGTACAATGGGCTCTTCAATGAAATCCCCGGAGATGTGGCAGCGCTGACCTGGGACGGGATGCGCATCATGGGCAAGAGTCTCCAGGACTGTGGCACACTCTCCGGTGACCTGGCCAAGGACCGCAAGTGCATCCGTGACGCTCTGGCGCAGATCAAGGACTTCGATGGCATCACCGGCCAGATGACCTTCACCGAACAAGGTGATCCCATCAAGTGTGCGGTCATCGTCAAGATCGAG
>CAZPMV010000030.1:0-13323 GCA_964587335.1 uncultured Anaerolineales bacterium | reverse complement strand
AACGCCTTGCAGTGGGGCAGCTTCTATGCCTTGATCGCCTTGGGCTATACCATGGTCTACGGCGTCCTGCTGCTGATCAACTTTGCCCACGGCGACATCTTCATGGTGGGCGCTTATGCCGGCTTCTATGTCGCTACTTTCCTGCTGGGGAAGTACGCCATCAGTTTGCCGTTCGCTCTGCCTTCAGGGGTCATCCTGTTGTTGACCATACTGGGTTCGATGGTTCTGACGGCAGCGGTAGGAGTAGCCATCGAGCGTGTGGCCTACCGGCCCCTGCGCGAGCGGGGCGCCGACCGTCTATACTTGGTCATCACTGCCCTGATGATCGGCATCTTCCTGGAATACGCGAACCTGTCTATGCTGGGCTCTGCTGATCGGGGCTTTCCCCAGTTGATCCCCAAGGTGATCTTCACCGTTGGGGGCGTCAGTGTCACCAACGTCAAAATTATGGTCATCGTACTGTCCATCCTGGTGATGATCGGCCTGGAGCTGATGGTGCGTCGCACCAAGCTGGGCATGGCCATGCGGGCCATTTCCTACGACAAGGTGGCTGTGCCGCTGATGGGCGTGCCCATGAACAGCATCATCGTCGCCACCTTCATCATCGGCTCGTCACTGGCTGCAGTGGCCGGGGTGATGTTTGGCACGGCCTACGAGGTCATCAGCTTTGACATGGGGGTTCTCATCGGTTGGAAAGCCTTCATCTGCGCCGTGGTGGGGGGGATTGGGGAGATCAGGGGAGCCATGTTGGGCGGCTTTCTCCTGGCCTTCATTGAGATTTTCGTCGTCGCCTTGGGGCAGATCCCTGGCTTCGAATGGTTGTCCTCTACCTATCGCGACCTCGTGTCCTTTACCATTTTGCTGGTGCTCCTGACCATCAGGCCGACCGGCATCTTTGGTGTGGCCAGGAGGCAGAAGGTCTAGCTGCCCTGGCACAGCAACATCTTGCTGGCGATCCATGGTGAGCAGAGGAGAAAAGGAAAACTATGAGGAAATTCTATCTGCCTCTGATGGTACTGTTGCTCTTTGTGGTGATCATAGGTGGCTCCTGGTTGGGCATCCTCAACGACTATTATCAGCTTGTCCTGCTGCTTATCACCATCAATATCATTCTGACGGTCAGCCTGAACCTGATCAACGGCTACATGGGCGAGTTCTCAGTTGGGCACGCCGGTTTCATGGCCGTGGGGGCCTACGCGGCTGGGCTGTTGAGCGTCTGGCTGTTCGCCGAGGACAAGGTGTTCGGCCCACCTGTCCTCCCCGCGGCCTGGGCCATCCCCCTGTTCCCCGTGATTCTGATTGTCGGAGCGATCGCCGCCTCTCTGGTGGGGTTGCTCGTTGCCATCCCCTCCTTCAGGACCCGCGGCGACTACCTGGCCATCATCACCCTGGCCGTCAACTACATCGTCAAGAGCTTTCTGGAGAACTTTGCCCCCGGCGGTCCCCGAGGCTTTGTGGGCATGAAGCGGGTGATGAACAACATGGCTGACGTCTTTGATGCACCGTGGCTGCTCATCTGGGCCTTCATCGGGATGATCGTCACCATCCTCGTTATTCGTAACTTCATGTCCTCCACCTTTGGCAAGGGTGTGGAAGCCATTCGCGAGGATGAGATCGCCGCCGAGTTGATGAGCGTGAACACCCGCCGCGTCAAGGTTGTGGCCTTCATGCTATCCTGCGGGCTGGCCGGGCTGGCTGGCGGCCTGTTCGCTCACTGGCCTGGCGGGTTCATCAACCCCGGCACATTCACCATCCTCAAGTCCACCGAGGTCATGGTGATGGTCTACCTGGGTGGGATGGGCTCCATCAGCGGCTCCATCATCACCGCCATCGGCTTCACGCTGTTGCTGGAGTTTCTGCGGCCTCTGGGGGTGTTCAAATGGGTGGTCATCCCTCTATTGCTCGTGGTGACGATGCTTGTCCGTCCCTCGGGCATCTTGGGCAACAAGGAACTGACCGACGTCTTCCCCCGGCTGCGGGCGGTCTTTGGCTCCGAGGAGGAAAGCTATGCCCCTGCTTCAGATTAAGAACCTGACCCACTGGTTCGGCGGGCTGCGGGCCGTCTCCGACTTCAACCTCAACCTGCAAGAAGGTGAGATCGTCGGCCTGATCGGCCCCAACGGGGCGGGCAAGACGACGGTCTTCAACCTGGTCACTGGGGCCTACAAACCCAGTGAAGGCGAAGTGCGGATCAACGGCGACGATCTGGTGGGCTTGCGCCCTCATCAGATCACGGCGCAGGGCATCGGACGCACTTTCCAGACCATTCGCTTGTGGAACGAGTTGACCGTACTGGACAACATCTGTATCGCCTATGCCTCGCGCATCCAGTACAGCCTGCTGGACTCCATCCTGCACGGCAAGGGGTATCAACAAGAGGAACGGCAGATTAAGAAACGGGGCATGGATCTCCTGGCGGTCTTCGGTCTGGAGGAATATGCGCAAGAACTGGCCAAGAACCTGCCCTACGGCGCGCAGCGCCGGGTGGAGATCGCCCGAGCGTTGGCCACCGAGCCCCGGGTGCTTCTGCTCGACGAGCCGGCGGCGGGGATGAACCCTGGTGAGATTGGGGATCTGCTGGGGCTCATCCGGCAGATTCGCCAGGACTTTGGCCTGACAATCTGGGTTATCGAGCATCAGATGAGGGTTATCATGAGCATCTGCGAGCGGATCAAAGTGATCGACTTTGGAGAGACTATCGCTGACGGCACGCCAGTGGAGATCCAGAACAACCCCCGAGTGATTGAGGCTTATCTGGGCGAGGAGGCGTTCTGATGCTGCTTGAGGTGAAAGACCTGCAGGTCAGTTACGGCAACATCGAGGCCCTGCACGGCGTCTCTTTTGGCGTGGACGAGGGGGAGATCGTGACCCTCATCGGGGCCAACGGCGCGGGCAAGTCCACTACCCTGATGACCATCTCCCGCCAGATCCCCTACGTGGCCGAGCTGGGCGGGAAGGTCACGGGCGGGAGTATCCTCTACCGGGGTGAAGACCTTCTCAAGTACGCACCCCACCAGGTGGTGAGCAAGTTCGGCATTGCCCAGGTTCCCGAGGGACGCCGCATCTTTGGCAATCTGTCGGTGCTGGAGAATCTCAAACTGGCGACCTACGCTCGCAAGGACAAGGCCCAGATTGCAAAGGACTTCCGGCGAGTGTTTGAGATTTTTCCCCGTCTGGAGGAACGCAAGCAGCAGCGTGGCGAGACCCTGAGCGGCGGCGAACAGCAGATGTTGGCGGTTGGTCGGGCACTGATGACCCGTGGCCGGTTGGTGCTCCTCGACGAGCCTTCTATGGGCTTGGCTCCCGTGCTTGTGCGAGACATATTCAGCATCCTGCGGGAAATCAACGCCCAGGGCACCACCATCCTGCTGGTGGAGCAGAACGCTCGCATGGCTCTGCGCCTCGCCAGCCGTGGCTATGTTATGGAGACGGGAAGCATCGTCCTGGAGGGCAGTGCGGAAGAGCTGATCAACAACCCCGAGGTGCAGAAAGCGTATCTCGGCGGATAGGTGAGCAAATCACAAATCTCAAATCCGGAATCCCAAGGCTTTTCCGGCCCGTTGGGATTTCGGATTCTGTGTTTCGGAGACATACATGATCGTTGGCCACACCGTGACCTGGGCGGAGATTGATCTGGATGCGCTGGCGCACAACGCACGGGAGCTGAAGCGGCGGGCGGGCGGCCAGGCTGAGTTGATCGCTGTGGTCAAGGCCAACGCCTATGGCCACGGGGCCGTGACGGTGGCTCGCTCTGCCTTGGAGGCTGCGGCGACCCGGCTGGCTGTAGTGCGCACGCTGGAAGGAGTGCAGTTGCGTCGCGCTGGCGTCGAGGCTCCCATCCTGATCATGGGCTACACCTTGCCGTCTGAAGCGGAGACCATCGTCCGCTGGCGGCTCACACCTACGGTGAACACGTGGCCGCAGGCGGAAGCGCTCAGCGCCGCGGCCGTGGCGCAGGGACAGCGGCTTCCTGTGCACATCAAGGCGGACACGGGCATGGGCCGCTTCGGGCTGCTGCCGGAGGAGGTGCTGCCCTTCGCCCAAGCTCTGGTGCAACTCCCTGGTCTGCAACTGGAGGGCTTCTACACTCACTTCTCCGTGGCCGACGCTGCGGACAAAACCTATACCCGCTGCCAGTTCGACATCTACCGCCGGTTGCTGGCGCGGCTGGATGATGCCGGACTCTCTATTCCTCTGCGCCACGTTGCCAACTCGGCCGCCACGATGGACTTGCCGGAGATGGCTCTGGACGGTGTGCGCTGTGGCATCGCCCTCTACGGTTTGCGTCCCTCGGTTGAAGTAGTGGCAGGTCTCAGACCTGCCCCTACTGTCTCGTTGCGTCCGGTCATGAGCCTCAAGAGCCGCGTGGCCCGCGTGCGCACACTGCCTGCGAGTTCCAGCATCAGCTACGGGCGAACGTATGTTACCACGCAGCCGACGCCGGTGGCGCTGGTGCCCGCTGGCTACGGTGACGGCTACCATCGTTTGCTGTCTAACCGAGGCTCAGTGCTCATCCACGGCTGCCGGGCGCCTATCGCCGGCCGCGTGTGCATGGACCAGTTCGTGGTGGACGTGAGCGACATCCCCGGCGTGCGGCAAGACGATGAGGTGGTACTCTTTGGACGGCAGGGGGAAGCGGAGATCACCGCTGACGAAGTGGCAGGTTGGGCGGAGACCATCAACTACGAGGTGACGACGGGCATCCTCCCTAGAGTAACGAGAATCTATCTGCGGGGCGGTAAAGTGGTAAGCATGGACCCGCTGCTGGAACCTGGGGAGTGGTGACGGCGCAGCGGCTCGACTCTCGTATCGGCGGTTTTGTGCTTATGAAAAGCTATGGTACAATGTGTTTCGAGGGGAAGATAAGGACCCTTTGTGTTGCGTTCTTAGACAGAACCCTGTAGAGGGGGTTTCGCTGTATATCGCGTCCCGCGAGTGTGACTGTGACAAGGAGGATATGTTATGATCGAAGTTAAGGTACAAGAGTTTCTGGATTACCTGCTGGTGGAGAAGGGCTACTCCAACAACACCATCGTTGCCTACCGCAACGATCTAGTGCAGCTTGTTGGGTATCTGGTGCAAGAGCGTCAGATGGAACAGGCCCTGGACTGGAGAAAGATAGACAGGGACATCATCATTGGCTACATTCTCCATCTCCGGGAGCGCGAATATGCCTCGTCCACTGTGGCCCGCAAGATAGCCGCACTCAAGTCGTTCTTCCACTTCCTGTTTCAGACCGGTTTCGTGGCCGATGATCCCACAGCGACGCTGGATTCCCCGCGGGTGAAGAAGCGGCTGCCGCGGCCGGTCTCCCCTGAGGACATTGAGCGGCTGCTGACTACGCCTGAGGGAGAATCTCCCAAGGCCTTGCGCGATCGGGCGCTTCTGGAGCTCCTCTACGCCACAGGCATGAGGGTGACCGAGCTCATCTCGCTGGACCTGGGAAGCGTGGATATGGACACCGGCACCGTCCGCTGCTATGGCAAGGGGGCCAAGGAGCGGTTACTGCCCATCCACTCGCGAGCAGTGAAAGCCTTGCGGCTCTACCTGGAGAAGGGACGGCCCGGGTTCCTGCGCTATGATGAGGAACAGGCGCTGTTTCTGAATCCCAGGGGCCGGCGCCTGACCCGGCAGGGGCTCTGGCTTATCGTCAAGCAGTATGCGGAGCGTGCCGGTCTCAGCGAGCTCATCACGCCGCATACGTTGCGTCACTCCTTTGCCACCCACATGCTAAATCGTGGCGCCAACCTGCGCAACGTGCAGCACCTGTTAGGACATGCCAGCCTGGCCACGACTCAGGTCTACACCCATGTCTCCAAAGAGGGGTTGCGGGAGGTGTACGATGAGGCACACCCACGGGCCAAAGGGACGGAGTAAACAACCCAATGCTTGACATATTCGGTCCTTCGGAATTCGAGGAAGCTATCGCGTGCATCCGCGCCCGCAGCGCGTTTCGTCCTACTGTGGGGCTGGTGCTGGGCTCGGGGCTCAACCGGCTGGCGGAGGAGGTGGCCCAGGCCGACGTCATCCCCTACGAGGAGATTCCCCACTTCTCGACTGCCACGGTTGAAGGGCATGTGGGCCGTCTGATTCTGGGGCAACTGGCGGGAGTGACGGTGCTCGTGATGCAAGGCCGGGCGCACTACTACGAAGGCTATTCCATGCAGCGGATCACCTTCCCTGTGCGAGTCATGCGCTCCCTGGGCGTGCACACGCTGATCTTGACCAATGCCGCTGGCGGTCTCAACCCTGAGTTCCGGGCTGGCGACCTGATGCTGATCACCGACCACATCAACCTCATCGGCATGGCAGGGCTCAACCCGCTGCGTGGCCCCAACGATCCAGAGCTGGGCCCCCGTTTTCCAGATATGTCCAAGACGTACGATCTGGGTCTGCGCCGGCTGGCCCTGCGCGTGGCCACTGCTCTCGATATCCCTCTGCGGCAGGGAGTCTACATTTGCCTGGCAGGCCCGACGTTCGAAACGCCTGCTGACATTCGCTTCTTGCGCCTTATCGGCGCCGACGCCGTGGGCATGTCCACTGTGCCCGAGGCCATCGTAGCGCGGCACGGAGGCATGCGAGTGCTAGGCATCTCGGGTATCAGCAACGTGGCCATCGCTGAGGCTGACGCAGAAGGCGAAGCCAGTCACCAGGAAGTGCTGGAGGCTGGCCGCCTGCTCGTACCGCGCCTGACGGAGCTTCTGCGCGGCATCCTGGCCGAATTGGCGAGGGAACAGCCATGAGTGTAGTGGTCCGTCTGGTCGCGGACTATGCGCCCTGGATCTATGCCCTGTGTGGTA
Source organism: uncultured Anaerolineales bacterium (assembly GCA_964587335.1). Classification (GTDB taxonomy): domain Bacteria; phylum Chloroflexota; class Anaerolineae; order UBA3071; family UBA3071; genus UBA3071. Next base: position 6,523 of record CAZPMV010000030.1, on the reverse strand, counting down.
TGATCGCTCTTTGGTATCTCAGGGAAGCCTTTCTTCTGCGGCGCGAGCGGAGGCAGGCTATGTACACTCTGGAGCGAGAGGCCGCGCAGGACAGAGTCCGCAACATCTTCGGCATCGCCTTTGTCTTGCTGGTGGTGATGGGTTTGATCTACTACATCAGCAACTACCTGGTGGAGGCTGTGCCTACGTCAACCATAGAAGAGGAAATCAAAGCGCTCACCCCCTCGGCAGGGCTGCTGTTGCCCACGCCGACGCCAACGCCTGAACCGCCAACGCCAACGCCAACCACTACGCCCACACCGCGGCCCCGCCCGACGAAGCGGCCAATGGAATCGCCCACACTTGAGCTGCCGACAGTGCAACCGGCTATCTGCCCCGATCCTCGCTCTAGCCTGACCTTGCCGGGCGTGAACGCCGTGCTGCAGGGCGCAGTCCAGGTGATCGGCTCGGCCTACTCAGAGGGTTTCAACTACTACAAGCTGGAGTTCGGCGTCGGCCCCAGTCCCACAGCCTGGAACTTCATCATACAGGGCGATGCGCCGGTGCATGACGGCGCGTTGGGGGTGTGGAATGTCACCGATCTAGCGCCTGGCGTGTACACACTACAGTTGAAGGTGGTGGACCACACAGGCAACTGGATTGACCCGCCGTGTCAAGTACAGGTGACGGTCGAGCAGTGAGTCCCCATCGCAAGCTGAAGAGAGGGGGCGGTGAGCGGGCCGTCGCAGGCTATCGGTTCGCGCCCCCTATGTGTATTGGCAAGTGGTCAGGGCTGGCGATGCTTGGTTTCGTGAGCCTCGTGTGCGCACTGGCACTGGCTGCACCTGTGCGTGCGGACCCCCCTCCCCGGGAACCAACATGGCGTCCACTGAACGGCCCGCCCGGCACGATCACTCACCTGACCCTGGACACGCGCCAACCGGACCGCCTCTGGGCTGTGGCGGCGGCGCAGACCGTCCGAGCCGCCGACCACTCCCAGCGGCTCTCGGGGGGGCAGTTCCGCCGCGCCCAAGCCATCTACTATTCGGCCGATGGCGGGAAAACGTGGCGGCCGGCAGGCAACGGTCTCCCCTATAGCGACATCACGGCGCTCGCCTACGATTCGTTCTCGGCGCAGCTCTACGCAGGGTTGGTGGGAGGAGGCGAGGGGTTCACGTGCCCTCAAGGGCTTTTCCGCTCCAGCGATGACGGCGCGATCTGGCAGAAGGTGAAGTTGGCGCCTCCGTACCGGCAGCTCAAGGTCCTGGCCATCCGCCGCAGCGCTGATGGCGCCACACTATACGTGGGCGCCGTTGAGACCACCAAGTACCCCCGCAGTTTTGTCTATCGCAGCGACGACAACGGCGCCACCTGGCAGGAGATCCAGGCGTTGGAGTATGAGCAGTCGCCTGGCAGCATCCTCACCGACTTCATGCTCGATCCTCAGGACTCGCAGCGACTCTACATTCCGACGTATGGCGGCCTGTTCTTCAGCGACGATGGCGGGCACAGTTGGCGTGAAGCCACGCTGCCTGCCTGCTCGCCGGGACCGAAACTGCTGGCTGCTGAACCAGATGGCATACTCGCTGCCCGGCTCTACCTCTCTTGCCCCGAGGAAAGCGATGGCCTCGCTTCGACTCGGGTCCTGCGCAGTGATAATGGCGGTGTCACCTGGCGTGAGATAGGCCATCAACCCGTGCCCGGAGGGGCGCGAGCACTGACACTGCTGCCCGGCGAACCGCCGGTCCTTCTGCTGGCTACGGACCGTGCCCTGTTTCGCTCGCTTGACGGGGGCGACCACTGGTGGCCGCTGGATGATGCCAGGGAGGTTGCTGGGGCGATGGCACTGTTGGCCCGCCCCGATCGGGCGGAAACGCTCTTTGCCGCCACGGGACATGGCTTCTATATCAGTCGCGATGGAGGAGAGCACTGGGAGGCCAGGAGCGTTGGCCTGCCGCCCAACGGGAGGCTGCGGGTGCTGGCCAGTTCACCGCGGCAGCCGGGTGTGGTCTACGGCGGTTTGCAGTGGGGCAGCTCCGGTTTTGGGCAATGGTTGGTCTCTGTGCTGCGCAGCGACGACGACGGCCAAAGTTGGCGCACGTTGGTCACTGGGCCGTGGGGAGAGGTGCGAGCCTTGGCCGTGCATCCTCAGCGGCCTGACCATCTCTTCATGGCTACCTCGGTGGGCCTTGTGCGGAGCCGTGATGGCGGCGAGACGTGGGCCGAGGTTTCGCTTGATGATCATTCTGTACAGGCTGTGGCCTTCGATCCCACCCATCCAGACACGCTCTATGCAGGGGCCTACGGCAGTGGCGTCTATCGCTCGACGGATGGCGGGCGCACCTGGACGGCGAGAGGCCTGGAATTCCTCAACGTCAGCGGTCTCGTAGTGGCCCCGGGAGGTGAGGTCTACGCTGCGGCCAGCAGCTACTTCGAAGGCAGGGGTGGCCTGTACGGTTCTACGGACGGCGGCCAGACGTGGGAACGGCTGACGACCGCCGAAAGGGGATTGGAGACGACATCCATCTGCTGTGTGCAGCTCGATGCAGACGACCCGCAGCGACTCTACGTGGCTGCCGCTGATGCTGGGGTGTATCGTTCCACCGATGGGGGCGGAGCCTGGCAGTCCGCTAGCGCCGGATTGCCGAGCAGCAGCGACATCCTTTCGCTGCTGCAGACGGAGGGTGGAACCCTCTGGGCCAGCCGCGATGGCGGCGGGGTGTATCGCTCCACCAATGGCGGCAAGCTGTGGCTCAACGTCGGCGCTGGGTTAGGAGAGAACCTGGCGTTGGCACTGGCAGCGGACCCCAGAGAGCCGTCCGGCCTGCTGGCAGCCACCGATACCGCAGGGCTGTGGGTTTTGGGTCGTGACGATGACGATGATGATGATGGGGCAGGGCCTTCCGCACCGCCGGAGGCGGTGGACGCTCGCATCGAGATATTGTGGCCGCATGGCGGCGCGGCTGTGGAGGAGGCGGAGCAGGCTAACATCGGCCTGCGGCTCTTCTGGCCAAGCAGCTTGGCGCCGCCTCCGTGTGATTGGACGCCACGCGTGGAGGTGTGGCAGGCAGTGAACACGGAGCCAGCGCAGCAACTGCAATTCGCCGAGCAGCGCAGTGTGGAAAGCAGGCCCTTTCCCCTCTGGGATCTGAACGATGTGGACGTGTCTGCCGCCCGTGATCCACAGACGAAGCTCTACTTCATGGTGCGGGTGCATGGTGTGAAGACGGCGACCAGCGTCTGGGCGCACGGTGCAGACCCTCGCACCTACTTCCCGCATCAGGATACCCCCACAGGCATCGCTACCACGGAGCCGAGGGCGCTGCAGGCGCGCATCCAGATCGTTTGGCCTCATGATGGCCTGGGCCGCGAACAGCCAGTGGCGCAGGCAGATTGGGCCAACGTCACCGTGGCCTTCTTCGACCAAGGGACGGGACGCAGCGTGCCCGTGAAATGGGAGCCGGAGGGGCTTACTTTGTACGGAGCGTGGAACCAGTCCATTGGCCGCCCCCTGGCGACCGAAGCGGAGAAGCGGCTGGTGCGCCGCGGGGCGATTTCCTTCCCTGTATGGGATTTCAACAACATTGACGTGCGCGCCGCGCTCAATCCGGTGAACAAGCTCTACCTCTGGGTGGAAGTGGATGGGGTGACCACCTATCCCACCATCTGGGCCCATGGAGCCGATGCGCGCACGCATTTCCCTGTGGAAGATGAACCCATCGTGGGCTGCGGTGTGACGCCACCGTTGCCGCTTTTCTCTCTGCCAGCTGAAGGCACCGGCGGCGGGGTGGCCTACGTGGGTGATGCCGCGGACATCCTGTTGGAGGCACTGGCCGAGGTTGCCCCGGACATCACCGATGCCAGCAGTGGGGCCGGGCGTGTTGAGGGTGAACCGGCCGAGGCGCTGCGAGCCATCTTTGCTCCAGCAAGCCGCAGCCTGATTCTCCAGCGCCAGGCAGCGGATGGTCAGGAGTATATCTTCGTCGCCGACGGGGTAGGGCCGGTAGCTATGGCCGCACTGGGAGGACGGGTCTACCTGTTTTGGCCAAGCGATGGCAAACTGTGGCAGCAATGGTGGGCGAGCGACAGCGAGGTCTGCGAGGTGCTGTGCGCGGCACCGCAGGCGGTGCGGGCGGTACGTGGCGAGAAAGGGCTAGAACTGGGCATCGCCAGCGAACAGCTTGGCAACCGCTCCAGGGCGCACTATCACCTGCTGCGGCTGTATTCCGGAGAGGAGAGCGGCAACGCCACTGTGGCCGGCCACTGGGAGCCGGTGTGGAGCTGGCGCGATGCGCCGGCGGGAAGTTGGAGTGGTCTGGAAGGGCAAGTAGCGTTCGTTGGCGAGGGGCTGGAGCGGCTGCGGCTCACGGGACCGCTGCCAGATGATTTCGAGGGCGCTCCTCGGGTCTTTGCCGAGATTGGCGTCTACACCAAGCAACGGGTGAGTTCCATTTGGGAGCGGCAAGGGGACACCTACGTGCGGGGGACGGCGATACTTGAGCCCACGCCCCTGACGGCGCTGAGCCACTTCATTGTTGCGCTACGGGAAGGAGATCTGGACGCGGCAGCAGAGTGGGTGAGCGATCAGTCACTAGTGGAGGAAGCACTGGGACACGGCTGGTCTCTGCCGCGGCCCGAGGGGGACCGCCTAGTTGCCACGGGCGGTTACCTGGAGGCAGAGGGGGAGCCCATTGAGTTCTTCTCCAATGACGACCGCACGTTCCATTTCCGTGTGCATTTCGAGCAAGATGCCACGAACTGGCGAATTTTGGGGATTGAGTCGCTGCCGCCGTGGGAGTGAGCGGTGTCAACGGATGCGGAACGGATAAACGGACGTCCTACTAGCTTGACAGGGTATGAGCAGGTGTGCTACAATAGCAAACGGATTGGAGCAGGCAGGAGGATAGGAATGGACACTGTGCAAGTTTCAATTGAATTGCCCAGGGGGGTCTTTTCCGCCTTGCGGCAAGATCCATGGAGCTTTGTGGGTGAGATGCGTCTGGCAGCGGCGGTCAAATGGTACGAAGCGCGCCTCATCTCCCAGGCAAAGGCGGCAGAAATCGCTGGCGTCTCCAGGGCAGACTTCCTGGTAGCCCTGATGCGGTTTAGCGTCTCTCCTTTCCAGTATGACGCTGATGAAATCGTCCAAGAAGTCAGCGGTGACTGACCGCTGGGTCTTGAATGCTTCCCCGCTGATCGTCCTGTCCCGCATTGGTCGTGAAGGCCTGTTCTTTGCTCTGGCGGACCAGGTGGTTGTCCCGCGCGCCGTGGCTTCGGAGATCGAGGCAGGGCCAGCGGAGGGTCGGGTTCGACAAGCGCTAGCGACGGGACGGTTCGCCATTGTGGATACGCCACCGCCACCTGCGGAGATTCTGGCCTGGGACTTGGGGGCCGGAGAAACTGCCGTTCTTTCTTTCGCTCTGGCTGAAGAAGGGTGGACAGCCATTCTCGACGATGCAGCCGCTCGCAGGTGTGCGCGTACTTTCTCTGTGCCTGTCAAAGGCACCTTGGCGGTAGTGGTATCGGCCCAACAACAAGGACTGGTTTTCCCTGCCGCAGAGGTGCTCCGCTCACTGCGTGCAGTTGGCTTCTACCTTGACGATCAGGTCGTCCGCGAGGCGCTGATCCGCACTGTAGGAGAGGAATGGCTTCCTTGATGCCCTGACTCTAGCTGGCGCATCTCAGGCATCGCAGCGCTGCCGCCGCGGGAGTAGTCAGCGTCAAGGAGCACAGCTATGAAAGCGCGACTACAACTATCTGCTGCGTTCGTTCCCATTGCGATCATGACTTTGCTGGCCCTGCTCGTGCCGGATGGGGCACCGCCCGCGGCGGCCCAGCAACCGTTGGCCTCTGCGACGCCTGGTCTGAGCCAAACTGAAGGGCTGGGCCCTGATGACGTCCAGATGGCCGAAGCTCTCCGCAGCAGCCCTATCATGTTCATCGAGAACGTGGGCCAGTTCGACGAGCGCGCCCGCTTCCAGATGCGCGGTGGCAGTGGCACTATCTGGCTGGCCGAGGATGCCATCTGGATCACCCTGCTTGAGCAGCAAGACCAACGACCAACGACGAACAACCAATGAGATACGACGAGCGTTCATCGTCTGTCGTTGGTCGTTCGTTGGGGAAGGGCGTCAACCTCGAACTCAGTTTCCCCGGCGCCAACCCCCACCCGCACATCGAACCCTTCGACCGCCTGGACACGGTGGTCTCATACTTCATCGGCAACGACCCCGACCAGTGGCACTCCGACGTGCCCGTGTGGGGTGGGGTGTGCGCTACGTGAACCTCTGCCCCGGCATTGATCTGGTCGTAGGGGCAGGCCTTGCGCCTGCCGAAGGGCGACCGCAAGGGTCGCCCCTACCGTGGCGACTGGAGGTGCGTGAGGGGAGTGAAAGACACCAACCGCAACCCGATTATCCTGTCCGTCCGCTTCGCCAGCGCCTACAGGGGAATGTCTCCCATAAAGTCAACCCATTCCTCGGCTTCAGAAGCGTGCCAGATAAGCAACAGTTCCTCAACGAGTTGCCGGATAGTTGTGTCCTTA
>CAZPMV010000029.1:7936-17871 GCA_964587335.1 uncultured Anaerolineales bacterium | reverse complement strand
AGCGGGCGATGGGATTCGAACCCACGACCTCCTCCTTGGCAAGGAGACGTTCTACCACTGAACTACACCCGCATGTATGCGTTTAGCGTTCGGCGTCTGTCCCGAACCCCGAACTCCAAATTCCAGACTCATGGACCCGGCCGGATTCGAACCGGCGATCTCCTCCGTGCAAAGGAGGCGCCTTCCCACTAGGCCACGGGCCCTGTCCGCAGTGCCGACGAGAGGACTCGAACCTCCACGCCCAGATGGGCAGCAGATCCTAAATCTGCAGCGTCTACCATTCCGCCACGTCGGCAGAATCCTCTGCCGGGGAAGCCTCACGTCGGCAGCTTGCTATCATTCAGGTCAGCCGGTCGTACCCCCGATTCTGTTCTAGCCGTCATCTGTCTCAGAACGCTTGAGAGAGCGTCCTGGCGGCTCCTGGCCTGCGGGGTGCTACCCCGCTTCACCGTCGCCGCTGCGGTGAGACCGAGCCGCTTGGCCCGGCCCCCTCACCTTGCTCCCGGTTGCACGCTCACCTAGCCGGTCGCATCGCTGTGACCGCTGGTGGGCTCTTACCCCACCGTTTCACCCCTCACCCGCACCTTGCCACCGCCGGAACGGTTGCGGCAAGGTAGCTGGCGGGTCTGCTCTCTGTTGCGGTTGTAGTCACCCGCCGGTTACCCAACGGGCGCCCCCACTTACTGTTTCGTGGGGCAACCTTGCCCCTCCCCTTGGGTGGGCTGGGAGTCGGGAGGTTCCTCTACTCAGTCAACAACGCTGAGTAGCGACGGCTCGCCGGCTGCCTTTTCCATGCTTTTCTCTGATAGCACACATGGAGTTGCCAAACCATCCCTAGCAACGATCCATTGTACCATAGCCCTGGAGTCTTGTCAACTCGCGCCTATCTTCACCACAATGTCGCTGATGACGTTGCCGGCCTCATCTCCTCGATCGGCCGCGTTGCTCAGATGACGGTAGACCTCTCGCAGTTTGAGCATGTTCATGATATGGTGCACGTCTTCGGGGCCGGAGAACAGGTCGGCGATGGCCTCCCGGTATACTCGCTCCACGCTGTTCTCCAGCGCCTTCGCCCGTTGCGCATGGTCCACAGCCACACCAGGGTGCTGTTCCAGACGCTGCATCGCCAGGTGGATTTCGTTGCATGCCTCCACCAGGAGCGACACCATGCGCCGCATGTAGTCGTTGGGCTCTACATTGAGGATTTCCATCTCATCCACGGTCGTATACGCATAGTCCAGCACATCGTCAATGGCTCGCGAGAGGGCGAAGATGTCCTCGCGATCAATCGGCGTGACGAAGGTGCGATTTAGCTCATCAATCAGGATGCGGCGCAGTTCGTCTGCCTCTTTCTCTGCCCTGTCCACTTTCTTGGCCTTGGCCGGGTCCTTGTGCTCCATGTAGTCCTGCAGACGTTTCAGCCCTTGCAGTGTGACTCTGGCCTGTTCGGTCAGCAAGCGGATGAAGTTGTCCTGCCGTGGCCGGAAGAAATCCCGGAAGCCCATTCCACTCTCTCCTCTCAGGAGCTCACTGTCCCACTCCGAGGTAGCTGAGACCGAGATACAGAAGCGCAGCCATGGCCGCGGCGGCGGGGATGGTCAACAGCCAGGCCATGGCGATCTCCCGCGCTACCCTCCAGCGCACTTTGGACACCCGCTCCCCCGAGCCCACGCCCAGAATAGCTGAGCTTACCACATGCGTCGTGCTCACAGGTCCACCGAGCAGTGCCGAACCGAGGATGACGGCCGCCGACGCCGCCTGCGTAGTGAAGCCGTGGATGGGACGGATCTTGTAGAACTTCGTTCCCAAGGTGCGGATGATCCGCCAGCCGCCGGATGCGGTGCCCAATGCGATCGCCCCCGCACTGATGACGATCACCCAGCGGGGCACCTCGAAATCGGACAGATAGTCCGTGGTCACCAGCGCCATGGTGATGATGCCCATGGTCTTCTGAGCGCCGTTGGTGCCATGGCTGAGCGCTAGGGCCAGCGCCGTGACCGTCTGCATGCGTTTGAACCAATGGTTCACGCGCGGCGAGGCCCCGCGCACCAGAAACAGCACCAGCTTCATTAGAAGGTAGCCTGCTGCGAGCCCGATGATCGGCGAGAAGAACAGTGCGACCGCGATCTTGGTCAGCCCACCCAGTTTGATCACACCGAGCCCTGCCTCCAGGCTGGTTGCCCCGATGATGCCGCCCAGCAGCGCGTGTGACGAGCTGGACGGTATGCCGAGCAGCCAGGTGACCACATTCCAAACAACGGCGCTCAGCAGCGCGGCCATGATGACCTTCGTGGTCACGGAGTTCGGGTCCACTACCTCTGAGCCGACGGTCCTGGCGACTGCCGTGCCGAAGAGGAAGGGGGCGGCAAAAGACGCCATAGCGCTCATGGCCAGAGCCCGTCGTGGCCCCATGGCTCGCGAAGCGATCATCGTGGCCACAATGTTGCTGCTGTCGTGAACGCCATTCAGATAGTCGAACAGGATGGCTATGCCGATGAGGACGAACATCAGAACTGGCAGATTCACCACCGCGTTTTCCTCTGCATCATCTCTCGATCATTGCTCGGTGGGTTTGGACAGGGTGGCGAGGCGACAAGGTGACAAGGTGACAAGGTGACAAGGGAGACTATTCCCCGTCTCCCTCACTCCTTGTCTTCGAAGGCAGGTCTTCTCTTGGCTCTATCCAAACTTCACCACTCGGCCCGATCTCTCTCTTCCAGATGGGCACGACGATCTTCAACCGGTCAATGGCGTAGCGACAGGCATCAAACGTGTCCAGTCGATGGGCTGCAGCTACGGCGATAACCACGCTAACCTCTCCCACGGCCAGGCGGCCCGTACGATGGACGATACTCACTGCCTTGATCTGCGGCCAGCGCTGCTGTATCTCGGCGCCGATCTGCGCCAGCATGGTCTCGGCCATCTCGGGATAGGCTTCGTACTCCAGGAACTCCACTTCCCGTTCGCCCGTCCGATCCCGCACCACGCCCGTGAAGCTGGTGATGGCGCCGATGCTGCGCGCGGCGACGCGGTCATTCACTTCGTCTACCGAAATGGGCTCCGTGGTGATCTCGAAAAGCCTCTGCTTTGTCCGCTCCATTCGCTTGATCCTCTGACTACCCACCGCCCACGGGTGGGATGAGGGCTACTTCATCCTCGTCGTGCAACACCTGATCGGGCTTGGCATAGCGAAGATTGACCGCAACAAGCACTCCCGCGTTCTCCAAATGGAGCTGGGCGAACTGTGACTGCAGTTGGGCTTGTAGGTCGGCCACCGTGGCTCCCTCCGGCAGTTCCAGTTCCAGCAGCGAGCGTCCCAGGGCCTGCCGCACCGAAGCGAACAGCTTCACCCTGATTTTCACGTTGTTTCCCGTCGCCACTCGCCTGATCGGCCACCGCGCTTTTCCACCAGGCGTATGTTACCGATTTCCATCGTCTTCTCCACCGCCTTGACCATGTCGTAGATGGTCAGCGCGGCCACAGCCGCGGCGGTGAGCGCTTCCATCTCCACACCTGTCTTGCCGCGGCAACGCACGGTGGCCGTTATGCTCACCTTGCTGGCCGCATCGTCCGGGTCCAGATCGAAATCCAACCCCACGTAGGTCAGCGCTAGAGGGTGACAGAGCGGGATCAGCGAGGCGGTGCGCTTGGCGGCCATGATGCCGGCCGTGCGCGCCGTAGACAGCACATCTCCCTTGGGCAGATTGCCCTCACGGATCAACTGCAGCGTCTCGGGCAACATGCGCACCTCGCCGCAGGCGATGGCCTCCCGCTCTGTGTCCGGCTTGCCGCCCACGTCCACCATTGTCGCCTGGCCCTGCCCATCCAGGTGGGTTAGAGACATCATTCCTCCTGATGCAAAACGCCGCCTGTCTGGCGGCGTTTTGCCGATGACCATACATATTGTAGCCGATTTGGCGCGTTCTGCCAAATCGGTAGACTGTTTCACCGCGCCAAGGCGAGTGGATCGCGAAAGCCACTCCTGCGGGTTCAGAGCAGTCTCTGACCGCCGTTTGGACGTCGGTTCAAAACAGGTGGACTGCGGAAGCCTTGAACGTCAGATAGACATCCTGGCCTTGTTGCAGGGCCAGGTCCTCCCACGAGTGGCGGGTGATGAGCGCCGTGAAGCGGGGTGGCGCTTCCACCGTCACGCGGAGCACCGCGCCGCTGTCCACTACCTCCACCACTCGCCCCCCAAAGCAATTGCGGGCGCTGGAGTGCAGCACCGTGGGCGAAAGCAGGATGTTCTCCGGGCGGATGAGCAAGGAGACCGTCCCCTCCAATTCGGTGACCACGGCGACGCGCACCCCCGCTGCAAGCTGGACAAAGGTGCCTTCTGCGTCGCGCACTACCTTGCCCCGAAACAGGTTTCGTCCGCCAACGAAGCGGGCGACGAACTCTGAGCTCGGCCGGCGGAAGATCTCTTCCGGCGTCCCCACCTGCACGATCTTGCCCTCGCGCCTGACATCGCCGACACGATCCTCTTTGAGGACAGCGATCCTATCGCCCAGCGCCACCGCTTCCTCGAAGTTGTGGGTCACGTGGATGGTGGTGGTGCCTAACTGGCGGTGGATTCGCCCTAGCTGCCGCTGCAAAGCCTCGCGCCTCTCGGGGTCAAGGGCGCTCAAGGGTTCGTCGAGAAGGAGCAGCCGCGGCTCGACGACCAGTGCCCGGGCCAAGGCTACCCGCTGAGCCTCGCCGCCGCTCAGCGTCCCCGGCATGCGCTGCAGCAGGTGCCCGATGTCTAGCAACTGGCTGAACGTAGTCACGCGCTGATCGATGGTGCCGCGATCTGTTCTCCTTAGCTTGAGCCCGAAAGCGATGTTCGCAGCCACACTCAGGTGAGGAAACAGCACGTAGTCCTGGTAGACGAAGCCGATGCCGCGTCGCTCCGGCGGGGCGTCGGTAACGTCCAAGCCGTCCATCAAGATACGCCCGCTGCGGGGTTGATACAAGCCGGCGATGGTTTCCAGCAGCACGGTCTTGCCGCTGCCGGTCGGGCCGAGGATAACGAAGTACTCGCCGGCCGAAACGTCGAGGTTGATCTGGCGCAGGTGAAACTCCTCCAGATCAATCCACAGGTCTCTCACCTGTACGCTTATGCAGCTCGTCATGACCCTCTCCTCTTTCGTCCTGCCGTCAGTCGTAGCGCGGCGAAGGTGGCCAGACAGATCAGCATCATCAGCGCGGCCACAGGCCGGGCGTAGCGCAGACCGAAGGACTCGAACCTCTCGTAGAGAAGCACGGGGGCGACCATCGGATGGTAGGCCAGGATGATGACGGCTCCGAATTCGCTGAGTCCCCGTGCCCACATCAGAATCATCCCCGAGAGGATACTGCGCCAAGCCAAGGGGAAGGAGACGCCCCAGAAGGTCCGCCAGGGTGACCCGCCCAGCGTTCGGGCTACCCGCTCCAGCCGAGGATCAACTGCCTCGAACCCCTCCCGCGCTGCGTTGACCAGGAAGGAGAGGCTGACGAAGAGCATGGCGATGACGATGCCCGGCGCGGCGGAGACGAACTTGATGCCGAAGAGGCCGAATGCCTGCCCCAGCAGCGTGCGTCTCCCGAAGACCATCAGCAAGGCGATGCCGGCCGCCGAGTGGGGGACGACGATGGGCAGATCAATGATCCCCTCAATCAACCATTTGGTGGGGAAATCCACGCGGGCCAGTAGATAGGCCAACGGGATGCCGCATACGAAGGCTATGCCAGTGGCGATGAAGGAACTGTAGAAGGTCAGGCCTATCGAATTGCGCACTTCCTCGTCCAGGAGCGTCTGCCACAGGACGGATGGACTGGAGGCCGTGATCGTCCGCAGCAGGGGCCAGGCGACGAACAGGATCAGCAGCGATCCGAGAATGACAAACGACACTCGCATTTTGTCAGCGAACAGGGCTTGCATTTTTCACTCTCCCAACCCTCCCGCAGGCTGTTCAAACCTGCGGGAGGGTCACGTTCACGTTGCTTATTTGACCAGCGGCTGCAGTGCGGGGGGGAGCGTTTCCCTATCGTTGGCGGCCGGTGGCATGACGGGCGGCTGGCCCTGCTGTTCCATGATCGCTTGCCCATCTGGGCCGAGCAGGAACTTCACGAACTCGACGGCCAGCTCCGGGGAGGGTGCGTTCAAGGGGATGGTCACGCCGTAGACGATTGGCTTGCCCACCATGGTCATGGTCGTCCCCGGCTCCTTGCCAGCGATCTCCACCGTTGCCTGGCTGTAGAAGTCAGCGTGCTCGACCATGCTCAGGTTGATTTCGTCCGGCAGCTCGATGAACTTCAGGCCGTGCTGCACGGCCACCGAGCGATACTCCCAGGCGTAGTCCATGTCGCCCGACTCCAGAAGAGCGATGAGCTCCACTGACTTGGGGCGCACGTTCTCCAGCGGGCAGTGTTCTTCCAGCCTGGCGTTCAATCCGGGTACACCGTAGTGCTTCTCGGCCAATTGCCAGACGAGTAGTGTGCGGTAGCCGCAAGGGTCGGCATTGGGGTCGGAGTGGCCGTAGACTACTCCCTCTCTGGTGAGAACCTCGTACCAGTTGTCGCCGCTGATCTCATTGGCGTAGTGCGACTGGTCGGTGTAAGCGATGACCATCGTGTTGCGGGCGAACTGGATGTTCCAGTCGGCGAAGTTGGGGATCAGCAACTTGTCAATGACCGTGTAGTCGGCCGACATCATCAGGTCAGCCTCGCGGTCCAACTCGCTGATCTTGCGGGCGGCTGCGTTGCTGCCCGAGGCTTCGGTCTCGAAGGTCACGCCGGGGTGCTGGGCCTGAAAAGCCTCCGTCAGAGCCTTCATCGGCACGGTCAGGCTGCCGGCGTGGAAGACAATCACTTTGCCCTCCAGTCCGGTCGTTGATGGCGTAGGCTGCGGCGGGCCACAACCAGCCACCAGCGCCAGCAGGAGAAGTGCTGCCACGAGGTGCGAAGTGTACAAAGTGTGTCTTTGATGCATTTGAACTCCCTCACAGATTGGTAGATTGGTACATTGGTAGACCGGTAGATTGGTTAGCAAGGCCCAGTTTCCCAATCTACCAGTGTACCAATGTACTACCGTCGTTGTGTCAGAAAAACATAACGAGCGGCAAAAGAAAAGCGCTCCTGTTAGATCGACAGAGCGAGATGTTCAGCGATCCTGTCCAAAAATCTCGGCGAAGCGCAACCGGGCCAGGGCGTGCAGGTCATCGCTGAAACCGTGCCAGCGCTCGATGACCTCCTGCGCCAGCGGGGTGAGGCGGGTGCCGCCGCCACCGGCGCCACCGGTCTGGGTCTCCAGCAATCGCACCCCCAGCCGTTCCTCCATCTCGTGGAGGCGCGTCCAGGCCAGGCGGTACGGAACGTTCAACTTGCGGGCCGCGCCGCTGATGGAGCCTGTCTGGGCCACCGCTTCCAGCAACTCCACCCGCCAGTCGCTCAGCGCCACCTCGCCGTCCACTTCGACCCAGAAGTTCGCCCGCGGCTCCATGTGTTATCGTTCCTGCCAATTCCTGCCTATGATGGCACACCGTCGCAAAGCCTGCCATGACTTGTGTCATGCTCTGGTGGAGGCAGGCTGCCGGGTTTTGGGTAGCGTGGCCCGGCGGCCGACCGCTCTCGCCAGAAGCGGATGGCGTCGCCTCCGCGGGAACTTGCTGCTACGTTTCGTTCTCGCTTTCCTCTTTTCCTTGATTCTTGCCTACCTCTCCCCGCAACTCCGCCATCGTGGCCACTGGCTCGCCGAGCACCTCGTCAATAATGCCGTACTCCACCGCGCCCAGGGGATCCATGAAGTAGTCGCGGTCGAAATCCTTGATGATGCGATCTATCGGCTGGCCTGTTTGCTTGGATAGGAGCATCTGCACCAGCCGCTGCATGCGCAGTAGCTCGTTGAGTTGGATCTCCACATCGGGGGCGTAGCCCCGAGCAGAGCCACCGGCAGGATGCATGTGGATCGTGGCGTGGGGCAGGGCGTAGCGCTTCCCTTTGGCTCCCGCCGAAAGCAACACCGTACCCATGCTGGCGGTCCAGCCCACGGCGATGGTGGACACCGGGGCCCGCAAGAGCTGCATGGTGTCGTAGATTGCCAGGCCGGGGTAGATGCTGCCGCCCGGCGAGTTGATGTAAAGGCTGATCTCTCGCTCTGGATCCTCGCGATCGAGGAAAAGGAGCTGGGCGACGATCAGGTTGGCGACTTGGTCACTGATAGGCGTGCCCAGGAAGACGATGCGCTCCTTGAGCAACAGCGAGTAGATGTCATACGCCCGCTCGCCCCGCCCACTGCTCTCGATCACCATCGGTACTAACGACTCTGGTATCATTCGTGACCTCCGTACCTTGTTGCCTGTTCTCCCCTACTCATTGCCTCATTGCTCCATCGACCTGATTACTCTGATTGACTCACTACTCGTTTACTCCTGTATCGGCCTTCTCCTCATCCTCGTTATCCTCTTCATCCTCGTTACCCTCTTCATCCTCCGCATCTCCCTCTTGCTCTGCCTCTGCTGCTTCTTCCTCTTCTTCTGCTTCCTTTTCCTCCTCTGCTGCCGATGGCTCGAACTCTCCCTTGGCGATGGACAGCAGTCGCTGCAGCGCCTCTTGGGTCAGGAGATCATTGCGCAGCATCTGCTGCCCACTAGATGAATCTAGCAGTTCCCGTAACTGCTGCGCCGTGTCGCTCGACTGGCCTGCCACACGGCGTTCGATCTCCTCGTCCACATCTGCGTCTTCGACGGCTAACTCCTCTTGTTCCACGAGCTCACTCAGCGCCAGGCTACGCTTCAGTCGCTGCTCTGCCTGAGGCCGGTTTTCCTCTCTGTATTCTTCTACGCTCTTGCCGCTCACGCGCAGCCACTCGTCCAGAGGCATCCCTTGCTGCCGCAGCAACCGGTCGTGATCCCCCAGCAGGTCGTCGAGCTCCTTGTCCAGCATCAGCGGCGGAAATTCGATCTGCGCCTGCTCGACGAGTGCATCGAGAACTTTGCCCTCATAGTCCGATTCCGCTTCGCGCTGTGTCCGCAGATTCTCTCGGACGGCTTCCTGCAGTTCATCCAGCGTATCGTGCTCGCCGATGGTCTGTGCTAGCTCATCGTCGAGCGGCGGCAGTTCCTTGGCTTTCACGCCGTGGAGTGTCACCTCGAAGCGCGCCGTCTCGCCCGCCCAGCGGGTGGCCCCCTCGGGGTAGGTGACGCCGAAGCTGTGCTCGTCGCCTGTGTTCAGACCCACCAGGGCAGCGTCGAAACCAGGCAAGTAACCGCTACTCTCCTCCTGCAGCACCCGCTCCCAGTTCTGCTGGTTCATGATCTCTTCGTCGCCGACGGTGCCCTTGATGTCCATCACCAGCATGTCATCGTAGGCAGCAGGGCGATCCACGGGGACCCACTCTGCATAACGCTCTCGCAGTTGCTGCAGGGCCTCGTCCACTTCCTCATCCAGCACGAGGATGGGCTCTGCTGGCACGCGCAGGGCGCGGTAGTCGCCCAACTCTACAAGCGGAGGCAGGGGAATGGTCACTTTGAAGGTGAGTGGGTCCCACTCCACGTCATCCAATGTGCCCTGGGCATACGCCTCGATCTCTGCTTCTTCCAGGGCGTCCTTGTAGAGCTGCTGCCCGATGGCATCGAATGCCTCCGCTCGCAGGTAATCCTCTCCCACAGTCCGTACAACGATGGCGTAGGGAGCTTTCCCGGGACGGAAGCCGGGGATGCGCGTACGCCGCGACAGGCGGCGAGCTGTTTGTCGTAGCGCCCGCTGCGCTCGTTCCTCTTCCACTTCCACTGTCAGCGTGACCTGACGATTAGGGTGTTCCTCGGGTGTGACTTTCATCTTTGCCTTCTGTCTCCTTCAAGCGAAGATACGCACTGTGACAGAACGGCCACGTGGTTACGAGCCTGGCAGCTCTATGAGTGGCTTCTGCCTCAATGCGAAGATATTGCCTGGTACTGTCTGCTCCAGAGCGCTAA
>CAZPMV010000029.1:0-7836 GCA_964587335.1 uncultured Anaerolineales bacterium | reverse complement strand
GCTACTTCGCTACCGAAGGGCACGCAAGCCAATGGCTTGGATAAGCTCCGAACCGTCCTGTGTCCCGCTACGGGCTGCCGATGGTCGCCTACAGCAAAAGCGCTCCTCCCCCGAGGGAGAGGAGCACAGAAGCGGTAGCTACGCCATGTCTACAGCACTATGACCTCTGCCACATTGTCCAGCTCAACCAGTATCTCGCCGCGATTGGCCCGGTTCTTCACCGGCACTTCGGCCAGACGCTGTCGCTTCCCGTCCGAGCTGATCAGATCCACTGATCCCCTCATTGGCCCTGCCCTGACGGCCACCACCGGCCCGGTTGCCTTGGTCTGGTTGAGCAGCAGCACACCTTGACCTCCCCGGCCCTGCACGGGAAACTCCTTGAGCGACACCTGCTTGACGAAGCCGTTCTTGCTGACCACGACGACGCCCAAGTCGGCCGCGGGGTCACTGATGACGGCACCGCTCAACAGTCGATCCCCTTTGCGCAGCTTGGCGCCTGCCACTCCCCTGGCAGAGCGAGTAGCCTGCGGGTTGATCTGCCCTGCGCTGAAGCGATTGGCCCGGCTGGTGCCAAGGAACATGATATGGGCCTTCTCGTCCCCGACGCCGGCAAACAGTACGCTATCGTCTCTTCCTGTCAGCCCAATCACTGTAGCCCACGAAGCCTCGGCGGAGGATTTGACATCCTTGGCGCTGATCCGTTTGACTTGGCCCTGGCGCGTGCCTAGGATCAGATAGTGCTTGTCGGACAGGATGCCCATGCCGACGACCTGCTCCCCTTTGCTCAACCCCAACTCCTCAAAACGGGCTGATCTGGGCAGGCGGCCCACTGCTCCCCACCAGGCCCGCCCCCGGTTGGATACCAGCACCACTGTGTCTTCTTGCTCGGTTCGCAGATGCATCCGATGAGCCTCGACGGCCCGGCTGGTGGTCCCCGCCCGGACACGATAGCCAAAACGACTGGCATCTTCGCGTTGCACGCCTCGGGTGGTCACCACGACCACCTGCGGCTCCTGAGGCACGACCAACTCAGCCTCGGTCACAATGCTGTCTCCTGGCTTCTCCTCGGTGAGGATCACCGTCCTGCGCGGCGTGGCGAACTTCTCCTTGATCGCCAGCGTCTCTTCGACCACCACCCATAGGCGACGCTCCTGCGAGCGCAGGAGTCCTTGGAGATACTTGATGCGGGCCTTGAGTTCCTTTTGCTCGTCGGCCAGCTTGCGACGCTCCAGGGCTGCCAGCCGTCGCAACTGCATGGATAGAATGGCCTCAGCCTGGCGCTGCGTGAACTTGAACTTCCTGATGAGGTTGGTCCCTGCCGTCTCGGTGGTGCGGCTGCGGCGGATGGTGTCAATAATCTCGTCAATGATATCCAAGGCCTTCAGCAGACCCTCGATGATGTGCAGCCGGGCCTCTCGCTTGGCCAACTCGTAGCGGCTGCGCCGGACGATAACGTTCAGCCGGTGATCGACAAAGTGCACCAACATATCGCGCAGGCTGAGCCTCTGCGGGCGCACGATCGTGTCGCCATTGACCTTCTCGGAGACCAGGGCCAGGGTGTTGACGCCGAAGGTTTCCCGCAACTGGCTGCGGCTCAGGACGCTCTCCAGCACTTCTCGGGCGTTGGCCACGCGGCTGACCTCGATGACGACGCGCATGCCCTCGTGATCAGACTCGTCGCGCAGATCGGTGACGCCGGTGATCTTGCCATCGCGCACCTCGCGGGCGATACGCTCCAGGACGGTGGTCTTCTGCACGGCGTAGGGCAGTTCGGTGACGACGATGTTGACCTTGCCACCGCCAATGTCTTCCATGTCCACTCGCGCCTGGGTGACGATGCGACCCCGCCCGGTCTCGTAGGCGGCGCGGATGGTGTCCATCTTGCCCTCGCCCGCAGGACCATCCCGGTAGCGGTAGATGATCCCACCGGTGGGGAAATCAGGTCCCGGGACGATCTCCAGCAACTTCTCCACGGAGATCTTGTGCCGCCTGCTCCAGCGGTTGGCCACATAGACCACCGCATCACACACCTCGCCCAGATTGTGGGGCGGGATGTTGGTGGCCATGCCCACGGCGATGCCCATCGATCCGTTGACCAGCAGGTTAGGCAGCGCCGTCGGCAAGATGACCGGGTCCTTCAGGCTGCCATCGAAGTTGTCCACGAAGTCCACGGTGTCCTGATCGATGTCCTGGAGCACGTGGGCGGCGATCTCGGCCAGGCGCGCCTCGGTGTAGCGCATGGCGGCGGGGCTGTCGCCATCAATACTGCCGAAGTTGCCCTGACCATCTATGAGGGGCTGGCGCATGGAGAAATGCTGTCCCATGCGGATCATGGCCATATAGATGGACTGGTCTCCATGCGGGTGGTACTTACCCAGAACCTCGCCGACCACGCGGGCCGACTTGCGGTGCGGCCGGTCGTGGCGCAGCCCCATGTCGTGCATGGCGTAGAGGATCCGTCGTTGCACCGGCTTGAGTCCATCCTCGACGCGGGGCAGGGCCCGGTCGGTAATCGTCTCCACAGCGTATTTAAAGTACGCTTGCTCCAGGTCTGTCGTCAGGGAAATCGTTTCAGTCAACATGCTCTAGCACCTCATGACTCGTTGTTCTCGCCATTCTCGCCATTCTCTTCCTCACGCCAACGTTCCAGCAGCCAAGTGCGGCGATTGCGCGCCGACTTGCCCATCAGCGTGCTGAAAATCCGGTTGGCATGGTGCACGTCCTCCACCATCACCCGGCGCAGGCTGCCGGTGAACGGGCCAGCGTCACTGATTTGGAAGACCGTCTCGCGCAACTGCCCCGGATTCATCTCGCCCAGACCCTTGTAGCGTTGCATCGTCACACCCTGGGGACGCCACTCTTCCAGGATGGCGTCTCGCTCCCGGTCGGAGTAGGCGTAGCGAGCCCGCTTTCCCTTGCGCAGCAGGTACAGCGGGGCGACGGCCACGTAGAGCCGCCCGGCTTCGACCATGGGGCGCATGTAGCGCCAAAACAGCGTATAGAGCAGGGTGCGAATGTGGTCGCCATCCACATCGGCGTCCACCAGGATGGCTATGCCGCCGTAGCGCATGTCGTCTACGCTGAAATCGGCCCCGATCCCGCCGCCGATCGCAGCGATCATGGACTTGATCTCGTTGTTGCTCAGCAGACGGGTCAGCTTGACCCCTTCCACGTTCAGAGGTTTGCCGCGCAGGGGCAAGATGGCGTGATAGCGCCGGTCGCGGGCCATCTTGCACGAACCGCCGGCGCTGTCGCCCTCGACGATGTACAGCACCGTCTGTCCGACCGGCGTGCCTTTGCTCACGTCGGCCAGCTTGCCCGGTAGGCCCGAATCCACCGCATCCAGCACGCTACGGCGGATGACCAGCGAGCGAGCCTTGCTGGCCGCCACCCGCGCCTGGGCAGCAGCCTGGGCTTGCTGTATGATGGTCCTTCCCAGCGAGATCTTCTTGCGCAACTGTTCCAACAGCCCCTCGTAGACGATGCTGTGGACGATGCCCTGCACCTGGTCACTGGCCAACTGCGTCTTGGTCTGGCTGGTGAAATGGGGATCATGCATGGAGAGTTTGACGACCGCGGTCAGCCCGGCCAGGGTGTCGCTGCCGCGGATGCTGGCCTGGCCTTTGCCCTTGGACAGCTTCTTCTCCGAGGCGAACTGGTTGATGGCCTTGGTGACGGCGCTCTTGAAACCGGCCACGTGCCTGCCCCCGTCGGGCGTGGGGATGGTGTTGACGAAGCTGACGATCTCGCTGTCGTCCACGCTGGTGTGCCACTGGAATACCACGGCGACGGCGACGTCGTCCAGTTCTCGTGTCACCTCAATGGGCACACGGTGGATGGGCCTGCGCCCCTCGTTGAGCCATTTCACGTACTCGACCAGACCGCCGTCGTGGCGGAAGCGTTTCTGGCGCTTCTTCTTTCTGCGGTGATCGGTGACTTCGACGGTCACGCCCGGCAAGAGGAAGGCGATGACCTCCAGGCGACGGGCCAGGGCATCGAAGTCGAAATCCGTGGTGTCCAGGAAGTGGGCGCTGGGCTTGAAGACGACCTCCGTGCCGGTGCCCAGCTTCTTGTCGGCGTGGGTCTTGACGGCCTTCGCTTCGCCCTTCTGCCCCACCTCGGCGATGACCTTGTCGGTCGCCGGATCGAGAATCTGGACGGGGCCGATGGGCAGGCCATTCTCATGGCGCTGAAAGTAGACTACGCCATTGCGGCGTACTCGCACCTCCAGCCACTCCGACAGAGCGTTCGTTGCCTTGATGCCGACACCGTGCAGCCCGCCGCTGGTCGAATAGCTGCCTTCCTTGAACTTGCCGCCAGCATGCAGTTCGGTGAAGACTAGTTCCAGGGTGGGGCGTCCCTTCTCGGGATGCATTCCGGTGGGGATACCCCGACCATCGTCGATCACGGTCAGGGATCCGTCGGAATGGATGTTCACGTTGATGTGTGTGCAGGCCCCGGCCAGGGCCTCATCCACGGCGTTGTCGATCAACTCGTAGGCCAGGTGATGCAGCGCGTCCAGGCCCGTGCCGCCCACGTACATGCCCGGTCGCCGTTGGATGTTTTCTGGATAGTCCAGGACTTGGATATCCTTAGTTTCATACGCTGTAGCCATGGTTGTCTCCTGGGGGCAGAATCACTCTACTGCAATAATAGCACAGATGTTCTAGTCTGTCAAATTCGCGGAACCATTTGCGCCGCGAGGAGGCCACACGCGGAAGCCTATGGCGCTGAAATCCTCGTCGAAGCTGAACACGTCTTGAATGCCCAATCTCCCGGCGACGACGAAACTGGTGCAGTGCCGAAACGAGGAGAGGCGGTCGTGATACCGCTCGAAGATGTCCCATGCTTTGCGGGCGATCTCGGCGTTCACCGCAACGACCCGCAGGAGACCTTGCCGCTGCGCTATCTCCACAATGCTGTGGAAACGGGCAGCGCCACGGTGTCCTGTTGCGCGCTGGAATCGAGAATAGGTCTCGCTCAGGACATCGCTCGAAGTGACCAAAACTTCCTTGCGCCTGATAAGGCTCAGGTAGTACTCCCGGGCCTGGTGGTGATGCTGGTCGGTGTGATCCGCAACAGCAAGCCAGGCGCTGGTGTCCACAAAGACTTGCTTCATTGACAGTCTCTCAGCGGCAATCTCTCAGCCGCTAGTCGTCACGATGCTCCGATAGATCGCTGAGATGGGATGGCGAGACTATGCCGATGATGTGATAGAGCGGGTTCTGCTTCAGTTGCTCCAACTGTTCGGGAGTCAGGTCTTCCTCGGATAGGGCTTCTGGTTCTGCGATGATCTCGACCTCTCCATCCCCATCCCCGGATGCGGGCGCGCTGACTTGTGCCCCGCCCACGTAGGCAGATACTGCCTCGCGTACCACCTGCGCCATGGACTTGCGCTGCTCGTAGGAGATCCGTCTGAGTTTCTCGTGGAGCTCGTCTGGGAGGTAGACTTGCGTGCGCTTCATCCTAGCTCGCTCTCAAGTACATCATGATGTATACATTATAACATCATAACGCCATGTTGTCAAACCAGGCAGGTGACCTGTGGGGGACTCTTTGGCTACCTTGGCTCCCGCAGTTTCTCCCAGACGGGTCGCTTGTCTTGGGCCTCCCTGGCCCGACGCAACTCGATGATCTGATCTCGCAGCACGGCCGCCTTCTCGAATTCCAGCGCAGCGGCAGCAGCTTTCATCTCCTTCTCCAGTTGCTTGATCAGCCGCACCATCTCATCCGGGGGCAGCGCCGACAGCGGCATAGGCTTATCACTCCCGACATCGTAAGGCGCCTTCTCCTCTGCCAGCGTGCGCACGCGATCCGTCAGGTCACGCACTGACTTGATGATGCTGGCGGGCACGATGCCGTGGGCGGCGTTGTACGTCTCCTGCTTGCGCCGCCGCCGGTCGGTCTCATCAATGGCTTGGCGCATGGCGTCGGTCACTTTGTCGGCGTACATGATGGCCGTGCCCTTTACGTGCCGCGCTGCGCGGCCGATGGTCTGGATCAGCGCCGTTTCGGAGCGCAGGAAGCCGGCCTTGTCCGCGTCGAGGATGGCCACCAGGCTGACCTCCGGCAGGTCCAGTCCCTCTCGCAGCAGGTTGATGCCCACCACTACGTCGTAGACCCCCAGCCGCAGGTCCCGCAGGATTTCCACTCGCTCGAGGGTCTGGATCTCCGAGTGCAGATAGTGCACGCGCACTTCCAGTTCGGCCAGGTAGTCGGCCAGGTCCTCGGCCATGCGCTTGGTAAGCGTGGTGACCAGCACTCGCTCGCCCCGCTCCACGCGGCGGCGGATCTCTCCCAGCAGATCGTCAACCTGCCCTTTGGTGGGGCGCACGTGGATCTGCGGATCGACCAGGCCTGTGGGGCGGATGACCTGCTCCACGATCTGCGCCGAAAGCTCCCGCTCGTAGGGCCGCGGCGTGGCACTGGTGTAGATGACTTGGTTGACCATTTGCTCGAATTCGTCGAAGCGCAGCGGGCGGTTGTCCATAGCCGAGGGCAGCCGGAAGCCATACTCTACCAGCACCTGCTTGCGGGAGTGGTCACCGCCGTGCATGCCTCGAACCTGCGGGATGGTCATGTGCGATTCGTCAACGATCATCAGGAAGTCGTCGGGGAAGTAGTCGAGCAGCACCCAGGGGCGGGAGCCCGGTGGCCGTCGGGACAGGTGACGGGCGTAGTTCTCAATGCCCGAACAGTAGCCAACCTCTCGTAGCATCTCCAGATCGTAGTGCGTGCGCTGCTCCAGCCGCTGCGCCTCCAACAGCTTGTCTTGGTCTCGCAGTTCCTTGAGCCGCTCTTCTAATTCCGCTTCGATCTCCTTCAGCGCTTCGGCCATCTTGTCCGCAGGGGTGATGAAGTGCTTGGCGGGGAAGATGTCGATCTCCCCGTGCTCTCGCAGCACCTCCCCCGTCAGCGGGTCTACCTCCGTGATGCGCTCGATCTCGTCTCCCCAGAACTCGATGCGGTAGGCCAACTCGCCATAGGCGGGCATCACTTCCAGCGTGTCGCCCCGCACGCGGAATCTGCTGCGGGTCAGGGTCATGTCATTGCGCTCGTAGTAGATGTCCACCAGGCGGCGCAGCACCTTGTCGCGTCGCATGGTCTCGCCGCGGCGCAGGTTGATCACCACGCGGCCATATTCCTGAGGACTGCCCAGGCTGAAGATGCAGGAGACGGAGGCCACGATGATCACATCGCGGCGGCTGAAGAGAGAGGAGGTGGACGCCAGCCGCAAGCGGTCAATCTCCTGGTTGATGTCGGAGTCCTTCTCGATGTACGTATCGGTCCTGGGCAGGTAGGCTTCCGGCTGGTAATAATCGTAGTAGCTGACGAAGTACTCCACGGCGTTGTGGGGGAAGAACTCACAGAACTCGCTGTAGAGCTGCGCGGCCAGCGTCTTGTTGTGGACCAGGACCAGCGTGGGGCGTTGCACTGCCTCGATGACCTTGGCCATGACGTAGGTCTTGCCCGTGCCCGTGGCGCCCAGCAGTGTCTGATGCCGGTAGCCTTTCTTAAGGCCGGCGACCACTTGTTCGATAGCTTGCGGCTGGTCGCCCGTAGGTTGGAATTCGGAGTGCAGTTTGAATTCAGGCATGGATTCTCTTTGGCCCAACTACCCCAGTCACTACAATGCCACTTGGCTAACCAATCCATTGTACACGGTTTCGCCACCCTTGTCCATTTTCGATAGGCGTTTTCTGCGCATGGCAAATCTCACTGCCGGACACCTCTGCCAGGACACGGATGAACACGGATGAACACGGGTTCTCTTCCTCAAGTCAAGGTGTAGCATAGGGCCTTGTGCCCGTTTCTTGCCGCCCCAAGACGCCCACA
>CAZPMV010000028.1:11871-17946 GCA_964587335.1 uncultured Anaerolineales bacterium | reverse complement strand
TCAGACCGCAGATCGTGTCCGTTGACGGCTATCACTTTCAACAGGTTGTTGCCGCCGCGGATGTCGGTCCGGAAATCGTGGCCCATGTCATAGCAGACCTCGAAAGGCTCCTCCTCCAGTCGTCGCTCCCGATCATTCTTCGTCCATTCCAGGTAGCCGGGAGGGCCGTTCCACTCTACTATGGCCGTGTAGCAGTTCCTCCACGAGACGTCCTTCAGGAAGTACTCTTCCCACTCGCTCACCAGTCTGACGGTGGGAGGCCCCACTGGCGTTTGCGTTGGCGTCACCGTGGGTGAGGGCGAGCCGGTGGGCGTGGGCGTAGTGCTGCCTGTCGGGGTGGGCGTGCCTGTGACTGTGGGGCTACCCGTCACCGTAGCCGATGCCGTGGGGCTGCCCGTCACGGTGGGTGTGATTGCAGGTCCTTGGCACCGCCAGTACGGCGTAGCCGGCAGGCACGACCGGCCCTGGTAAGGCACACCACCCGCTCGGAGGCAACCCGCAAGGGTCGTCATGCCGCAGCCGTTCGTGACATCACAACACACCCACCCCAGCGGTGTTGGCGTCGCGGTGGGCGTGATGGTAGGCGTGGGCGTGGCGCTGCCGGTGGGCGTGGCGCTGCCGGTGGCCGTGGCGCTGCCGGTGGCCGTGGCCGTCGGCTCGGGGGGAGGTGCGATTATGACCGTCCACCAGCCGTAGGAAAACGCGTCCAGGAAGACGTACAGAGTGCCGTGCCAGGCGTAGACGTGCACGCTGTAGATGCAGGGGCAGTGGTACACGGCTACTTCAACCAGCCCCACAAGGTCAAGCACCCAGAAGCTGCCACCCGCGACCGCCACGTAGGCATAGCCTTCGTGAACCTCGATGTCCTTCACCATACCCGTGGCCTGATAGGAGTCTAGGACGGTGGGATTGGCCGGATTGGATACGTCGAGCGACTGAAGCCACCACCCGGAGGCCCCGTTGCTACCCACATAGGCTCGGTCACCGGCCGCAAAGACAACGTCGGCGGTGGCGTCCGCCGGGGGGGCGGCGTGGCCCAGTTCCACCGGGCTAGCTGGGTTGCTCACGTCAATCAGCCGCAGGCCGGCGGCGCCATCGGCCACGTAGGCAATCGTGTCCGAGACAACCACACGATGAGCCTCACCAGGCATATCGTAAGCCCCCACCTCGGTCGGGCTGGCCGGGTTGCTGACGTCCACTATGCGCAGCCAGCCGTCGGAGCTGCTTTGGGTAGGCACGTAGGCATACTGTCCGGCGACGAAGACATCCTTTGCCCTCGCGCCACCACCTGCGCGGTATTGACCAACCGGGGTGGGACTGTAGGGGTCATCCACATTGAAGATCTCCACGCCGTAGTCTTGCGTGGCCACGTAGGCCAGCTTGGCGCCTGTCCCCGAATGATAGGCCACGAAGAGGCGCTTGAGCCCCCAGGACTGGCTTTGCAGGTCATGGGCGCCCAGGGGGTTGGGGTTGGCCGGGTCAGCCAGGTCCACCACCCAGAGCTTATCTTTACCGGCGACGTAGCCGTAAGGGCCATCCACGAAGAGGTCCGCGACTATACTGGGCCGCTCGTAGGTGCCCAGGACGGTGGGGCTGGCTGGATCGCTTACGTCCAGAATGCGCAACCCCTCTTCTGCGTTGGCCACGTAGGCGCGGGCCTGTCCTGAGCCCTTCGACGAACTCTGGAGGGACCCTGCCGAAGGGTTGCCGGAGACCGCCATACGGTCAGCCGACCACCCCGAGTCAGAAGTGGCGAGCAGGGTGGGATTGGCCGGGTCGCTCACGTCCAGAATCTGCAGGCCGCCATTGCCGTCGGCAACGTATACCGTGGAATCCACCACCTGAACGTCCTGGGCATTGCCCGGCGTGTCGTAGGAGCCGAGCGGGGTCGGGCTGGTCGGATCGCTCACGTCCACGATCTGCAGGCCGCTTGACCCATCGGCCACGTATGCGGTGGCCTGCCCTGAGCCTGTCGAAGGGGCACCCACCATCTGAACATCCCGGGCGTCGCCCGGCGTATCGTAGGCGCCGAGCAATGTCGGATTGGCCGGGTTGCTCACGTCGAGGATCAGCAAGCCAGAGTCGCCGTCCGCTACGTAGGCGGTATTAGCTGCGACGAAGACGTCATAGGCCCGTCCTGGCGTGTCATAGGCTCCCACTTCGCGAGGGTTTGTCGGGTCCGACACGTCCACCACCAGCAGCCAGCCATCGCTCCAGTCAATACCAGTAGTCACGTAGGCGTAGGAGTCGGCAGCGTACACCCCTCGGGCGGCCCCTGTCGTGTCGTAGCTGCCCAGCAGGGTGGGGTTGATGGGATCGGAGAGATCCGCCACCAGCAAGTCATCGCCGTTGACCAGATAGGCGGTGCTGTCGGCAAGAGCGATGTCGTTGAGGTCGCCGCCGGTCAGGGGCAGGCTGCCGACCTGGCGCGGCCGGCTCACCTCCGAGACGTCCAGCACGGCGAAGCCGCTCCCCTCGCCCAGGTAGACGTAATCGCCGCCGCCGGGAGGCACGGCCACGGAGGCCAGCCAGCCGCCGAAGTGGCCCACCGGTTCGATAGTCACCTCATCCTGGAGGTGCGGAACCGTTGCTGGGGCGGCCCGGCCGTCGCCCAGGAATACTGTTCCCGTAAGCGAGGCCAACACCAGGCCCAGCATGACCATGACCCCGATATGCTGTCGAGTGATCTTGCCAAACATTCTTATCCTCCTTGTTCTTGAGCTTGAGGGTGGGTTCAGGGCCCGCCCAGGCGGGAACTGAATAAGGCAACTCTACTCCATCTCTCCCCAGAGCGGGAATGAGAGGTATCGACGTGAGGGTGTGAGGTTTTGAGACAATGAGATAAGGGAACAAGGGGACACGGAGACAAGAGGAGTAGCTCCTTGTCTCCCTGTCTTCCCCTCTCCCTATCTCCCCCGCTCCCCTGCTCCTTTGCTCCCTTGCGCCCCTGCTACCTCAGGACGAGCGGGAGGTAGACGAGGTGCCCGAGTCTGATCGTGGTGCTCTCCATGGCCAAGTTGTTGTACAGATAGTCGGGTTCGTTGCCCGCCACGCTGGCCGTGTTGGTGATCGTCCCTCCGATCGTGGGGGTGACGACCATGGTGGCTGTGACGACAGCGCCGTGGGTCAGGTCACCGACGTTGCAGGTGACACTGCCGCTCGCTTCGTCGCAGGTTCCCGCGGTGATGTCTGCCGAACCGAAGATTGTGCTCACAGGCAGGGTGTCGGTCACCGTCACGCCCGTGGCATCGGCTGGCCCGTCGTTGGCGACAACAAGGGTGTAGGTCAGGGGACTCCAGGCCAGCGCCGGGTCGGCCGAGTCCGCCTTTGTGATTGACAAATCGGCGAGGTTGACCACGGTGCTTTCTATGTCTGAGTTGTTCAGCGTGTCAGGATCATGCTCGTTGCCCGCCACGCTGGCCATATTGTCAAGGATGCCGGCCGCGTTGGGCGTGACCACGATGGTGATGGTGGCCTGGGCGCCGTTGTTGATCGTGCCCAAATTGCAGACAACAGTACCATCCTGCTCCGCACAGTCCCCCTGGCTGGTATCTGCCGACTGGAAAGCCATCTCCATCAGCAAGGTGTCGGTCATGGTCACGCCCGTGGCGGCATCGGGGCCGTTGTTGATGATGGCAAGTGTGTAGGTCACGTTCTGCCCCACCAGCACAGAGTCTGGGCTATCCTCCTTGGTGACCGAAAGATCAGCCATCAAGGCCGCGATCACCTGGAAGGAATCGGTATCGGTTGCCGTGGGGTCGGTGTGAGAGACGGCGGCGACGGTCACGTCATCGGTCGCGCCGATGGCTGCATCAGCGGGGACGGTGAAACTGACGGGAATGGTCGCCCCTAGCCCGTCTTGCAGCGTGACCGTGAAAGTAGTGGGCTCGACGAGCCAGCCCAGTGTGTCGCTGAGGGTCACAGTTACTGTGTCGGTGGGCACCTCCCAGTTCTGGAGGTAGGTCCGGTTGGAGGCTGTCGTACCTCGTGCTGCGAAGACGGGGTCCTCGCCGGCGACCACGACCAGAGCCACGGGCTCGGTGCGCCAGTTGGCGTAGTCCACGGTGCCGCTGATCTCATCACCACTGCCGGGGCCAATGCCGCCCGGACCGCTTGCGTCACCCCACCAGTTGTCTTGGACGCTAATGACACCGGACGAAGCAAGGTTGTTGACGCCATACCCACTGTTCTCGAGGATGTTGCTCTGACTGACGATCAGGTCCGCTGCTCCGCCCTCGTACCGGATTCCATCGCCATCATTGGCAACGATCATGCTCCCGGCGATGGCGAAATCGGTGGCCGCATCGGCCAACGTGGCGGCGGTATAGGCGCTTCCGCGTGGGGTGTCCCCAGTATGCATCTCGGCAGCAGCAATCCAACTCGGTGAACTTCGAGCGGCGGAGTTGGCGGTGGTGTTTTCTACGGCCGTGTTGTTAGTTGGGTCAGGGTCGAACTGGTCGCTCGTTACCTCAACGGTGTTGGTCAAGATACCAGCGGCAGTCGGTGTGATGACGACCTGCTCGCCATAGTTGATTGTGCCCGGATTGCAGGTGACGGTCCCGCCGGCTTCGTTGCAGTCCCCCTGGGTGGGGTCAGCGGAGGCAAAACTGACCTCCGATGGCAAGGTGTCTACGACCGTCACGTTCTGAGCGTCATCCGGGCCGTTGTTGGCGACGGCAAGGAGGTAGCTGAGGTTCTGACCGGCCACCACCGGGTCCGGGTTGTCCGCCTTGGTGACTGATAGGTCGGCCGCCAGGGCGGGAAAGCGGATGCCTCCAGTCCGGTTCTTGCACACCATCACCTGTTGAAGGTCAAGGCCGCCGCTGGCAAGAGCGATGCCCCAGTACCGGTTGCTGCAAATCCGGCCGTTTCGCAGCACGGTGTAGGGCCCATAGGCAGAGATGCCGGTACCCCCATTCCTATCAATGATGAAGCTGCTCCCCGCCATGCTGGCCCTGGCAGAGATGCCGCCTCGGTTGTTGTCGTTGACCTTGAGGTTACGGAACTCTACGTGGCCTCCTCCCCGGGCCACGATGCCCCAGCCCCCGTTGCCCGAAATCTCGTTGCCCTTGCCCGTAATGGAGACCTGAGCACCACGGGTCGCGAGGCCAGTGCCCGTGTTGTTGCGGATCTTGGCGTCGTTCAGGCCGAGCGCGTTGCCATTGAAGACAATGCCGTCGCCGATATTCTGCTCCACCTCGACGAAGGAGGCGTTGATGGAGCCACCACTGTAGATGCCGCCGTGGTTCCGATTGACCTTGGCGCCATCGCGAATGTCGACCACTCCTTCTTCGGCCCGGATGCCCCAGCCACCGTTGTCGTGAATCTCGGTGCCCGTGCCCTCGATCACAACTGCGATGGCATCGCTAAGTGCACTGTAGATGCCGTGCCTGCCGTTGTTTGCGATCTCGTTGCCGCTGCCCCGGATGATGATGGTCGGACCAAAGGCCCAAATGCCAGCCCCGGTGTTGCGGCGTACCTTGACGTTCTCCAGCACGAGCTCGCTCGGCTCACCGACGGAGACTGCGACGATGCCGTGGCCATTCTGCTCCACCTCGAGGAAGGAGGCGTTGATGGAGCCACCACTGATGAAGATCCCGCCCCAGCCGTTCCGATTGACCTTGGCGCCATTGCGAATGTCTATCGCTCCTCCTTCTGCCCGTATGCCCCAGCCGCCGTTGTCGTGAATCTCGGTGCCCGTGCCCTCGATCACGACGGCGATAGCCGTGCTGTGTAAGCTGTGGATACCATGCCTGCCGTTGTTTGCGATCTCGTTGCCGCTGCCCTGGATGATGATGGTCGGACCAGCGGCGCCGATGCCAACCCCGGTGTTGCGGCGCACCTTGACGTTCTCCAGCACGAGATCTATCGGCACACCGACGAAGGCTGCGAAGATGCCATGGCCGTGATTCTGCTCCACCTCGAGGAAGGAGGCGTTGATGGAGCCACCACTGAAGATGCCGCCGTGGGCGTTCCGATTGACCTTGGCGCCATCGCGAATGTCGACCACTCCTTCTTCGGCCCGGATGCCCCAGCCACCGTTGTCGTGAATCTCGGTGCCCGTGCCCTCGATCA
>CAZPMV010000028.1:9798-11771 GCA_964587335.1 uncultured Anaerolineales bacterium | reverse complement strand
CGCCATTGCCGCCGGCGATCCCTCCCTGGCCGTTCTTGTAGACCCTGCTCATCGCGCCGTCTCGAACCTCCACCGCACCATCTTCTGCCCGTATGCCCCAGCCGCCGTTGTCGTGAATCTCGGTGCCCGTGCCCTCGATCACAACGGCGATGGCATCGCTGTATAGACTGTGGATACCATGCCCGCCGTTGTTGACGATTTCGTTGCCGCTGCCCCTGATGATGATGGTCGGACCAAAGGCGCCGATGCCAACCCCGGTGTTGCGGCGCACCTTGACGTTCTCCAGCACGAGGTCTTCCGGCTCACCGACGAAGTCTGCGAAGATGCCGGTGCCACCGTTGTCCTCCACCACGAAGCCAGCCGGGAGCTTGACGCCATTGCCGCCGGCGATCCCTCCCTGGCCGTTCTTGTAGACCCTGCTCATCGCACCATCACGAACGATCACCACTCCTTCTTCAGCCCGGATGCCCCAGCCACCGTTGTCGTGAATCTCGGTGCCCGTGCCCTCGATCACAACGGCGATGGCCTCGCTGAATGCACTGTAGATGCCGTGCCCGCCGTTGTTGACGATCTCGTTGCCGCTGCCCCGGATGATGATGGTCGGACCAAAGGCGCCGATGCCAGCCCCGGTGTTGCGGTGCACCTTGACGTTCTCCAGCACGAGATCGCCCGGCGCCTCACCGAGGTCGGCTGCCACGATGCCGTGGCCACCGGTGGCCCCCGTGATCGTAAAACCCTCTATCGTGGTGTTGCCCGCAGTCACCTCAAAGACGTGGTCATTGGCATCGGCGGCTTCCACAGTGGTCACATCACGCCCCTCTATCGAGCGGATGGTCAGCGACGACTCGGTCACGTTCACGTTCTCGGTGTAGGTTCCAGGGCAAACCAGGATGGTCGTCCCCGAGTCGGCGGCATCCACCGCATCCTGTATGCTATTGAAGGCTTCTTGCGTGTCTTCGTGCCCCACACAGCCAACGTTGACGCTGCCACCTGCGCTGCCCTGCCTGTGCCCGGGCGGGTAGGTGATGGCCTCAGCGTCGTGAGACACGGCCACCGTGAAGTTCCTGAAGTCCGCCTCGCATTCCTCCATCTCCGCGAAGTCATAGACCAGGGTGAAAGACTTGGATGCACCTGCTGGAATGAGAATCGCCGGGAAACTGAATATGATGGTGCCGTTGTCTTGGAGATAGTTCCCTGATCCCAAGAAACGACCACCCTCATAGAGCCTGACGGCTGTGATGTCGTCTTTGTCGTTGCCATCTCCCGAGGCCTCGATCGTGATAGATCCGATTTCCCAGTCGTCCGCCTCGCTGGCGGTGAGAGAGAAGGGGAGGATGGTCACATCTTTGTGTTCCTCGCCGGAGCACAGGAACTGTTCACCGCTCCCCGCCAAGGTGATAAAGGGCCCAGACACTGGCTTTGTCTTCAAGATCTCGCCACCAGGAGATTTCAGTGCTGCGAGAATATACCGCCACACGTCGGGAAGCTGCAAGAGGCGTTGTTGGGAGCCACCGCCCTCAAAGGTGGCGACGGCCTGCGCATTCAGTGTCTCATGTTTGGCTACCAGGCTGATCTGCGACTCGGCCACATTCAGCCACCACACGCCGTCACCATCTACGGCGAGGAAGGCGTCCTCCCCACGCACCTCGATGTCGTTGATCATCCCGTCCACGGCGAAGGTGTCCAGCACCACTGGGTTCGCCGGGTCGGATACGTCCAGCATCTGGAACCATCCCTCGATGTCCGGCCATTCCCCTGCACTGCTGCCCACGTAGGCCCGATCACCAGCCACGTAGACGGCGTCGGTGGTGGCGGTGGTCGTGGGTGGGTCGGCGTGGCCCAGTTCCACGGGGTTGGTCGGATCGCTCACGTCCAGCAACCGCAGGCCGGAGGCGCCGTCGGCCACATAGGCAAGGCCGTCGGCGACGAAGGCGCGGCGAGCATCACCCGGCGTGTCGTAGGCCCCCACCTCC
>CAZPMV010000028.1:1811-9698 GCA_964587335.1 uncultured Anaerolineales bacterium | reverse complement strand
GTCGGCGACGAAGGCGCGGCGAGCATCACCCGGCGTGTCGTAGGCCCCCACCTCCGTCGGGCTGACCGCGTCGCCCACATCCACGATGCGCAGCCAGCCGTCGGTGCGCGGCCACGTGGCGCCGCTGACCATAGGCACGTAGGCGTAGCTGCCGGCCACAAAGACATCGTTGACCTCGGCGTCGTCGGGGGCGAGGTACTGGCCGGCCAGGGTGGGGCTCAATGGGTCGGCCACGTTGACGATCTCCACGCCGTCCCACCGGGCCCACTCGGCCACGTAGGCCAGAGACCCCGAAACAGACAGGTGACGGCCGAGGCCTTGGAGAGTGAAAGCGGCCGGGAAGTTGGGGTCCGCCGGGTTGCTCACGTCCACCGTCCAGAGCCGCTCCATGTCAACGAGGTAGGCGTAGAGGTTATCACCCGCGGCCCCTTTCCCTGACAGGGGGAGGGAAGCGGTGGCCGTGTCGGGGACGAAGACATCCATGATCATGCCTGGCCGGTCGTGGGTGCCCACGATGTCGGGGCTGGCCGGGTCACTCACGTCCAGGATGCGCAACCCCTTGTTGGCGTCGGCCATGTAGGCGTGACTGCCGGACACCGCCACTCTGGAGGCATCCCACGCCGCGTCGGAAGTGGCGATCAGGGTGGGGCTGGCCGGGTTGGTCACATTGATGATCTGCAGGCCTTCCTCCCTGTCAGCCACGTATGCGATGGCGCCCACCACCTGGACGTCCTCAGCGCCGCCCGGCGTATCGTAGGAGCCGAGCAGGGCCGGACTGGCCGGGTCGCTCACGTCCAGGATCTGCAGGCCGCCTTCCCAGCCGTCGGCCACGTAGGCGGTGCTGCCCGCTACGTAGACGCCGTAGGCATCCCCCGGCGTGTCATAGGCTCCCACTTCACGGGGATTTGTCGGGTCCGATACATCCACCACCCGCAGCCAGCCATCGGTCCAGTCAGTGGTCACGTAGGCGTAGTTGCCTGCGACCCAGACGTCCCTGGCCCGCTCTGGCGTGTCGTAGCTGCCAACCAGCGTGGGGTTGCTGGGCTCGGAGACGTTGATGATCTGCAGCCCGCCATCCGAGTCCGCCACGTAGGCCAGGGTACCGACGACGTAGACCCCCGTGGTGGAACCCGGCGTATCGTAGCCGCCGATCAGGGTGGGGCTGATGGGATTGGAGATATCTACTATCGTCAGGCCATCCCCTATGTTGGCCAGGTAGGCGATGTCACCTTCCAGGGCGATGTCGTCCACCTCGTCGAACAGGAGCAGGCGGCCAACCGGCGCGGGCTGACTCTTATCCGAGACGTCCATGATGGTGAGGGCGCTTCCTTCGCCCAGGTAGGCGTAGTTGCCTCCGGGGGGCACGGCCACGGAGAACATCCCTCCGCCAAAGTGGCTCACCAACTCGATGGTTCCACCGTCTTGGGTGTGCGGAACTGCTGCTGGGGCGGCCCGGCTGTCGCCCAGGAATGCTGTTCCCGTAAGCAAGGCCAACACCAGGACCAGCGCAGCCAGAAGCCAGAAACGCTGTCTAGTGATTGTAGTAGACATCCTATCCTCCTTGCTCTTGAGTTGAGGGCGGGTCACGCTCACGCGAGGGTTG
The DNA here is from genome assembly GCA_964587335.1 of uncultured Anaerolineales bacterium. GTDB lineage: Bacteria > Chloroflexota > Anaerolineae > UBA3071 > UBA3071 > UBA3071. The sequence continues at coordinate 8,095 of CAZPMV010000028.1, read as the reverse complement.
AAAAAGCCTACACTATTGCGTCTCTACTCCGGAGAGGGAGGTAATGGTGGTAGCTTCAGTCTGCTACATTCTACCACAAACCTCGACGTATGTCAACATCGAAACTGAGCATTTATCCGTCTATCCGTTGGCTATCCGCTGACGCCGCCGATACGTGCCCAGGCCGTGCGCAGTACATTGCCTGTCAGCCCCGCGCCCAGGACGACCATCAGCGCGATGCGTGCCTTCTGGCCGTTGAGGTAGCCGGCGGGCAGGCAGCCGGCCGCGCGCAGGTCTCGCTGCGCGCCAACGTAGCCATAGCCATCTCCCACGCGGCCACCCGGGCAGCGGGAGGCCACGACGACGACCACCCCGGCCTCGATCGCTTCGCGGATGGGCGGCAGCCACCAGGGAGGCACACGACCGCCGCCCAACGCTTCCAGCACGACCCCTCGGATGCCACTGGCTACTGCCTGGCGCAAGCCGTCCGGTTCCATCCCCACCGCCAGCTTGATCAACTCCACGCGCCGTTCCAGCTCTGAGCAGGGGACAGTGCGCCGCTTCACCCGCCAAGCGATGTGCAGCCCATCGGCATCGAGCCGGCCCAGTGGTCCCCAGCCGGGCGAGCGGAAAGTGTCGGTGGCCTGCGTGTGCGTTTTGGTCACGTAGCGGGCAGCGTGCACCGTGTCGTTGAACACCACCAGCGTCCCCAGGCCGCGGGCAGTGTCGGAAGCCGCCACGTGCACCGCGGCCGCTAGGTTGGCGAATCCCTCGTACCCCAGCTCAGACGCGGTGCGCATGGCTCCGGTGATCACCACCGGCTTAGCGCTGTCCACCGTCAGGTCGAGGAGCATGGCCGTCTCTTCCAGCACATCGGTGCCGTGGGTAACGACGATGCCGTCCACATCAGGTCTGGCGATGTGCGCCGCCGTTCGCTGCCGGATCGCCCACAGCGTGTCCAGCGTGAAATGAGCGCTGGGCAGGTTGCAGGCCTCCTCCATGGTGATGTCAACGGGGAGGCCTTCGAGGGTGGTCTGAAAGTCAGCGCTGCCCAGGGCAGGCACCGCACCGCCAGCCGTCTCATCGTACCGCATGGCGATGGTGCCGCCGGTGGTGAGGATGACAATGTGCTTGGTCACTTCTTCCTCCGTAACCTTCTGACTCCTGGTGTGTTGTACCTGACAAGATCGTTTTCCGGCTTGGCGAGGGCCAGAACCCACATGGCCGAACGGCAACAAGTATTCTGCCAGCAGAAACAGGAGGGTATCATGTCTGAATCTCGACGCGTGGTCGTCACCGGGCTGGGGGCTGTCACACCGGTGGGGAAAGATGTACCCACCGCGTGGGCAGCGCTGCTAGCTGGCCGCTCTGGCGTGGACCGGATCCGTCGCTTCGATCCATCCGGGTTGAAAACTCAGTTCGCGGCAGAAGTGAAGAACTTTGACTCGATGGAGTACGCGAGCCGTCGTGAGGCTCGCCACCTCGATCGCTTCACCCATTTCGCGCTGGCTGCGGCTACCGAGTCAGTAGCCAATGCTGGACTGGACCTGGCAGCGGAGGACCCCTCAGAGGTGGGGGTGCTTATCGGCTCCGCTGTCGGCGGCATCAGCTCCTTGCTGGAGCAGTCTGCGCTGATGCAGCGGCGCGGTCCCCGCCGGGTTAGTCCCTTTCTCATCCCTGCGCTGATGATAAACGGTGCTGCAGGGCAGGTCGCTATAGCCTTCGGCATTCAGGGTCCCAACCTGGCCGTAGCGTCTGCTTGTGCTACCGGCGCCCACGCCATCGGCGATGCAGCAGCCATCATCCGGCGTGGCGATGCCCAGGTCATGCTCGCTGGCGGCAGCGAGGCGGGTATCGTGCCCGTGGCCATAGCCGGATTCAACGTCATGCGCGCCATTTCCACCCGCAATGACGACCCCCAGCGGGCCTCCCGCCCCTTCGACGCTGACCGCGATGGGTTTGTCATGGGCGAAGGTGCGGGGATAGTGGTGCTGGAGAGCCTGGAGCATGCCCAGGAGCGCGAGGCTCGCGTCTACGGCGAGCTGTTGGGCTACGGTGCCACGGCTGATGCTTTCCACATTACCGCCCCGGCCAAGGATGGAAAGGGTGCAGCGATGGCCATGCAGAAGGCGCTGGAGCATGCAGGCATCCCGCTGGCAGCGGTGGACTACATCAATGCTCACGGTACCAGTACACTGCTCAACGACGCCAGCGAGACGGCAGCCATCAAGATGGTCTTCGGCGAACATGCCTATCGGCTGGCCGTCAGCTCCACTAAGTCCATGACCGGTCATCTGCTGGGCGCGGCCGGCGCGGTGGAGGCCATCTTCTGCCTGCTCGCTCTGCGCGACCAGATACTCCCACCCACCATCAACTACGAGACGCCCGACCCAGCCTGCGATCTGGATTGCGTCCCCAACGTCGCCCGCCAGGCTGAGGTCAATGTGGCGATGTCCAATTCCTTCGGCTTCGGCGGCCATAACGCAGCGCTTGTCTTGGGCCGCTACTTCCCTTAGTAGTCAGCGGAAGAGCGGAAGGTTTTCACCTGATCCGCCGGAGTTGTACTCCGGCGGTCGACACCAGTGGGGCCGGGAGTGCAACTCCCGGCCAACAAGGGGAGCGAGAGGTTTTAGTCTTTTCCGCTTTTTCCGCTCCCTCCGCTGACCATCAGAGCAGAGGGGGAACCTTGGCTCGTTACGCTCAGATCGTAGGTTGGGGCATGTGCGTGCCCGACCATATCCTCACCAACGATGACCTGTCGCGCATCGTGGATACGTCGGACGAGTGGATCCGCACCCGTACTGGCATCCGCGAGCGGCACATCGTCAACGAGAAGACCGAGACTACCTCCTCGCTGGCGGTGAAGGCAGCTCGCGCCGCGCTTGAGGTGGCCGATTTGTCGCCGCGACAAGTGGACATGATCATCGTCGCCACTGTCACCCCCGACTACCCTTTCCCCGCCACCGCTTGCCTGGTGCAGGATGCCCTGGGAGCGGCGCACGCCAGCGCTTTCGATCTCAACGCTGGCTGTAGCGGTTTTGTCTACGGCTTGAACGTGGGCTCTAGTCTGATCACTGGCGGCCAGGCCGACTGCGTGCTGGTCATCGGAGCCGAGACCCTCTCCCGCATCACCGATTGGAACGACCGAGACACCTGCGTCCTCTTCGGCGACGGCGCGGGGGCGGTGGTCTTGGCTGCTAGCCAGATCTCCGGCGGCGTGCGGGCCACCGTGCTGGGGGCCGACGGCTCCGGCGGGGACCTGCTGATGCTGCCCGCCGGCGGCAGCCGTCACCCCGCTTCCCGGCAGACGGTGAGCAATGGCCTGCACTTCATTCATATGAAGGGACGCGAGGTATTCCGCTTCGCCACTCGCGTCATGCCGCAGGCGACCCGCGAGGTCGCTGAGCAGGCCGGTTGGACTCTGGACGAGGTGAGCCTGATCATCCCCCATCAGGCCAACGACCGCATCATCCAGTCCTCGGCCAAGCGGCTTAAGCTGCCCCCTGAGCGCGTCTTCACGAATCTGGAGCGCTATGGCAACACTTCCGCGGCATCCATCCCCATAGCACTCTGTGAGGCGGTGGAGCAGGGCCGCATAGAACCTGACGATCGCGTGATCTTGGTGAGCTTCGGCGCCGGCCTGACCTGGGCCGCTGCGGCGGTTGAATGGAGTATGCCGCTGCCGGTCAAACCTGTTCCCTGGTGGAGGGTGCTCTTCCGCCACCTGCGCTATCGTTGGGCCTGGTTGCGCTCCTTTGCTCGGCGGGCGCTGCGCAAGCTGGCAGTGATCCTGTTGGGCCCGGCCGAAGGCAACGGCTGGCTGGCACGGCTGCGCACCCATCGAGATCGGTAGGCTGACCGATCCACCAATCTACCAGTTTCCCAATTCACCGCTTCCGATTGTTGAAGTTGATTGAATTCGGGGTCTGCTTGCTGGTCCACCACAGCACCGCAAGCATCAATGTGCCCAGCACCAGCAGGGTGATCAGCTTGAACACTCGCGAAGAGGCAACGAGGGCTATCACGCCGAAGATGGCGCAGAAGCCATAGTAGCCCCATACTACCTGGCGTTGGGTGAAGCCAATGTCCACCAGCCGATAGTGCAGATGGTCGCGGCCGTTCCACGCAGGCTCACCGCCGCGCCGCAGGCGGGTCCAGATCAACCAGGCCACATCGATGATGGGCAGCGCCAGGACGAGCAGCATGGTAGCCATTTTCGCTCCGGCGATGATGCCCAGAGCAGCCAGCGCGAAACCGAGGACGTAGGAGCCATTGCTGCCCATGAAGATTCGGGCTGGATGTGAATTCCAGGGCAGGAAGCCGAGGGTGGCGCCGAGCAGCGCCATCGGCAGCAGCGCCACGCTGTGCTGACCCTCCCGCCACATGTGGACAGTCAGCACGCCGCAGACTATGGCCACCACGCCAGCCGCCAGGCCGTCCAGCCCGTCCAGGAAGTTGACCGTGTTCATCATGCCCATGAACCAGAAGATGGTCCCACCCCAGACAATGGGCCAGGGGAAGCCTTCGGGGCCGAAGAAGAACTGGTCGGTGAAGGGGTTGTTGACGTGCTTGATGTGGATGATGAAGGCAAGGGCGATGAGGCTGGACAGGAATTGCGCCAGATACTGGGGTTTGTGGCCAAACTGGAACCGGTCGTCAAGCAGCCCAAAAAGGAAGACGAAGGCGGTGCCCAGCAGGAGTCCGATCAGGTGGGTCAGTTCCTTGGGATTGAGCCGGGGAGGGAACCACTCGGCAGGCAATAGCACAGTGGCCAGTACGGCGACGGTGAAACCGACGTACATCGCAGTGCCACCCAGTCGGGGGATGACCCCCGTGTGGACTCGTCGTCCGCCGGGACGATCGACCAGGTTGAGGCGAAGCCCCAACCACCGCGCCAGCGGCGTCAGAGCCAGGGTGAGGAGGAAAGCGATACCGAAGATCAGAAGAAAAGAAGTCACGCCGTGTCCTACTCCTATGTTTTTCTACGGATACATCCTCTGCAGCGTGCGCGGGAAAGGAATGGTCTCGCGGATGTGCCTGATGCCGCAGACCCAGGCCACGGTGCGCTCCACGCCCAGGCCGAACCCGCTGTGGGGCACCGAACCGAAACGCCGCAAATCGAGGTACCATTCGTAGGCCTCACGTGGCAGATCGTGTCGCCGGACAGCCTCTTCCAGTTGATCGAGGCGCGCCATGCGCTCGCCGCCGCCAATGATTTCGCCGTACCCTTCGGGGGCCAGCAGGTCCACCGACTTGCACACCTCGGGCCGTCCACTCTCCGGTTCCATGTAGAACGCCTTGCACTGCGTGGGATAGTGGTGGACTAGAACCGGCCTGTCGAACTGCCCGGCGATGTAGGTCTCGTGGGGAGAGCCGAAATCATCGCCCCAGGTGATGGGTACCCCGCCCTGGGTCAGCATCTCCACCGCCTCGTCGTAGCTGATGCGGGGGAATGGAGGTACCACCCGCTGCAGCGGAGTGGTGTTACGCTCCAGCGTTTCCAGTTCTGGCGCCCGCTCTCGCAAGATCCTCTGCACGATGTAGCTGACGAATTCCTCCTGGACGCGCATGCACTCCCCCAGGTCAGCGAAGGCCATCTCGGGCTCTACCATCCAGAACTCCGTCAGGTGGCGGCGGGTCTTGGACTTCTCGGCGCGAAAGGTGGGGCCGAAGCAGTAGACTTTGCCGAAGGCCATGATGGTGGCCTCGTTGTAGAGCTGACCGCTTTGGGTCAGGAAGGCGGGATCGCCGAAGTAATCGGTCTCGAAGAGAGTGCTGGTGCCCTCGCAGGCTGAGGGGGTGAGAATGGGCGTGTCTACATTGAGGAAGCCGTGCTCGTCCAGCCAGTCGCGAATACTGCGAACGACGGTGGCTCGTATCCTCAGTATGGCCCACTGACGGGAGGAGCGCAGCCACAGGTGGCGGTTGTCCATCAGGAACTCCACACTGTGCTCCTTGGGAGCGATGGGATACTCTGCGGCCTCGTGCACGATCTGCAGGTCCGTTACGCCAATCTCGTAGCCGCCTGGCGTGCCCGGGGCCCGCTCGTCGGCACGTACGAGTCCTGTGACGATAAGGGACGATTCCAGGCTCAGCCGTTTGGCTCTGTCGAATACTTCCGGGGAAACGTCTTTCCTGAAGACGACTGCCTGGACGATGCCGGTGCCGTCACGCACGCGCAGGAACTGCAATTTCCCCTTGCCCGTCTTCAGCGACAGCCAGCCCCTGAGGGTGACTTCTTGGCCTTCGTGCAATCCGATGTCTTCAATGCGAGTATCGTGGGCCACCCGTGTCCTCCGTACAGT
>CAZPMV010000028.1:0-1711 GCA_964587335.1 uncultured Anaerolineales bacterium | reverse complement strand
ATGTCCAGATTATAGCACACAAGCGTATGGCTGTCCACCTGGGATGGCGTCCATACCCGCTCGCGGGAGCCCGGCCTGCTGTCTTGCGGACAGGTCACGCTGTTGACCTCCATGAACCGACAGTGTAGTGCAAGAGCGCGTGGCTGTCAAAACGGAACCTTTCGCGATGCCTCAGCGTCTACATTGCTGACGGTACACAAGACACGGCAGATGACCTTGGGAGTTGGAGGCGGCCTCGCGGTGGCCGTTCCCTCATCGGAGATGATGGCGGGGGGAGATGATGGCGGGGCAGTATTGCCTCGCACTTAGCCACAGTGCCGGTTACCAGGCCGGCGCAAACCAGAAGGGGAGAGAAAAAGAAATGAAGAAAAAGAGAATGCGCAGGAGTAATGCTGTTGTCGTTAGCCTGCTGCTGACGCTGTTCCTCGTGAACGGCATGGCGGCCAGCGGTGCGGGCCAATCGGCCCCTCAGTCCGCGGGAACCGGCGTCGAACTCACCGTCTACAACCAGGACTTGGCGCTGGTCAAGGAGCATCGTTTCCTGGAGCTGGACGACGGGCTCAATGAAGTCCACTTCAGCGACGTGGCGGCGCGGATCGATCCCACCAGCGTGCACTTCCGCTCCCTCACCGACCCCGAGGGCACGGCTGTCTGGGAGCAGAACTTCGAGTACGATGTCGTGGGCTCGGAGCGGTTGCTGGAGAAGTACGTAGATCAGGACATCCGTTTGGTGACCGAGGACGGCACAGTGTACGATGGCACGCTGCTCAGCGGTGCGGGGGACATCATCCTGCAGAGGCAGGACGGCGGCGTGACCGTGGTGCAGAGGGGCCGCGTGCAGGAATTCAGTTTCCCTGAGTTGCCCGAGGGGCTGATCACCAGGCCCACGCTCGTCTGGCTGCTGGAGACGGAGACGGCCGGCGAGCACGAGGCGGAGGTCACCTACATGACCAGGGGTATCAACTGGTCGGCCAACTACGTGGTGCTGCTGGCGCAGGACGACGAAAGCCTCGATCTGGACGGCTGGGTGACCCTGGACAACCGCAGTGGTGCCACCTACAGGGATGCCAAGCTGAAGCTCATCGCTGGCGATATCCACCGCGCTCCCGAGACTGACGTGGCGAAGGGAATGGTGATGTATGAAGCCATGGCCGGGGCGGAGATCGCCCCTCCGGTGGAACAGCGTGAGTTCTTCGAGTATCACCTGTACGAGGTGCAGCGCCCGGTCACGGTCAAGGACAAGCAGACCAAGCAGATCGAGTTCGTGACCGCCACCGGGGTTGCCGTGGAGAAGTTCTTCGTCTACGACGGGGCCAGCGGGATGCGTTTCTGGGGCTGGCTCAACACCGATCAGGGCTACGGTGCGCAGGCTGGCAGCAAGAAGGTGCAGGTGATGCTGGAGTTTGGGACCGGAGAGGATGGCGTGGATGCCGAGTTGCCGCGGGGCACGGTGCGGGTCTACAAAGAGGACGTGGACGGCGCGCACCTGCTGGTAGGCGAAGACACCATTGACCACACTCCCAAAGATGAGCAGGTGCGGCTGTACGTTGGTGATGCCTTCGACATCGTCGGCGAGCGGACGCAGACCGATTTCAAGAAGCCAGGGGCGCGGACGATGGAGGAATCCTACCATATCTCCCTGCGCAACCACAAAGATGAAGACGTGGAAGTGCGGGTGGTGGAGCACATGTTCCGCTGGAGCGAGTGGGAG
>CAZPMV010000027.1:12112-18227 GCA_964587335.1 uncultured Anaerolineales bacterium | reverse complement strand
TTTCTTGCCGCCCATTGTGAACCTCCTTTGCTTGTGCTTGCTCTCGGTTCACAATCATGGCACAGATCCACTCAATTGTCAAGGGACATTAGGCCTTAGAATTTTCGCCTCTTATACTAAAAAGGGCCATGCACAAGTGCATGGCTCAATACAGCGACACCAGGTATCGCATACAGAGGCATTATGGATGGTAAGTTAGTCGGCTGATGTTTGTCCTTCTTCGATGCTTTGGTCTTCTGCAACTGAGATACTGCTTCGACACCATGCAGAACTGCGTCCCACTACTCACTTGCTGTGTTCAACCAACAGCAAGTAGCATTTCGGCGCGTTCACCAGTGGCTTCGTTGATGACTAGGAACTTGCCCGTGTCTTCACGCCATAGTTGCTCATTCGCGTTTAACAACTCTATGCCATAGATCGTCCCGTCGGAAGCCATGTCTACAGCTAGCTCCTCGCTGATCCGGATTGTCTCTATTTCAGCCAATTTCTCTTGAAAACGAATGTAAGCAATGTTATAGCGGGGATCATATGTGAATCTCATGGTGTGGTCTCCTCATTCTCGGATACTCAGAAATAGCGCGTGATAGTCGTAATGACCAACCAGTCAGTTTCTTCTCGAACAGCGTAGGCTTCTACTTGCTTGGTCCTGTAATACTTACCTCGCCACTCGCCATCGAATGGGAAGTTGCGTCGAAAGCCAATGCGTCCAAACTTCGCCGGGAACCGTTCGCCTTCTTCGACTGTTGCTCTTACCTCACTCTCTGTGGCACCGCGCCCGCCCATGCGCTCTCGGGCATGCGGGTGAAAACGAACTGCCATAGTCCAACTTCCTTTCGACGTTTCGTCTCGACTCTGGCTGCAGGATCATATCACCATCGGCGATTCTGTGCAAGGAGGCATGCTACCGCTCGCTTTGACGAATCCCGAAGGGGCTAACCACTCAACTCCGCCACCAATACATCCAGCGCCATGATGGGCTCCAAACGTCCCGTCTTGATCGCCAGGTCAGTTTCCAGCAGCCGTTGGTAGATGGCCTCCAACTGTGGCAACGAGTAGCGCCGTGCCTGGCGCACCATCTTGTCCACCACGAAGTCCCGCAGTTTCAGTTCCCTGGCGATGGCCGCAGACCGCGAGCCTTGTGCCACCATGTCTTTCACTTGCAGCAGCAACCGGTACTGGCGTACGATCATGGCCAGCAGGTAGAGGGGCGCTGCGCCGTCGTCCAGCAGATGATGCAACAAGGCCATCGCCCGTTGACCGTTGCCCTGCCCCAAGGCATCCACCATGTGGAAGATGTTGGCCTGGCGCGCCTCCGGCACCAGCAGCCGCACATCCTTCGGACGGATGGCCCTCTTCCCCGCCGTGTAGGCGACCAATTTCTCCAATTCCTGGTCAAGCAGCCGCAGATTGTCCCCCACGGTCCTGACGAGTTCGTGCGTGGTGTCTCGGGTGATCTGCCCTCCCTTGGTCTGTACCCTAGCTTCGATCCAAGCGATCAGATCATTGCCTCTCTTCCGGCCACAAAGCTCCACCCGCGCCCGTTTGTCCTTCGCCAGTCCTTGCATCCGCTTGAACAGCGGATGTCCTCGTTTCACGGTCTCTGGCTCCACAAAGGCCAGGTCTGTGGTCTCCGGCACTTGGTCGAGGTAGTTGACCAGCCCTTCAAGATACCTCTTCTGCGCCGCAGTGCGCCCTCCCTCGCCGCTGCCTACCAACCGGCTCAACAGCGAGTTTATGATCACCAGACGACGGGGGGTCAGGAAGGGCACCGTGTCGCAAGCCTGCTGCAACTCGCCCAGGGTGACTTTGCGGCCATCAAGGTAGGTGGTATTCAGGTCAGCCATCTCAGAGGGGCCGAGGGCTGCCTTCAGCTTCTGCAACGCTTCAGCGCACAGAAACTCCTCATTGCCGTGGATCAAGATGATCATCAGAATGTGTCTGGGTTCCCTTGTCCCCTTATCCTGAGTAACCGGGCCTGCCCTGGGAAATAAATGGTAACAACTGCACGAGTCTGTTCGCACTTTCTATTTCACAGGGCATGGCAGCCCGGCGTCTCGTTTCTTGGACAGGTGTTCAGAGATAGTGGAGGTTCTTTGCCGCTCGCGTCAGTTCCTCTTGGAACTTGGGATGAGCGGTGCGGATGAGTGCCTGCGCCCGTTGGCGGATCGTCTTGCCGTAGAGTTCCGCCACCCCGTACTCCGTCACCACGTAGTGGACGTGGTTTCGGGTAGTGACCACTCCCGCGCCTTGCTTGAGCATGGGCACGATGCGACTGATCTGGTCGCCCTTCGCCGTGCTGGGCAGGGCAATGATGGGCACCCCACCTTCGGAGCGGGAGGCTCCGTAGACGAAGTCCAGTTGCCCGCCCACGCCGCTGTACAGCTTGGGGCCAATGGAATCGGCGCAGACCTGCCCGGTCAGGTCAATCTCGATGGCTGAGTTGATGGCCACCTGGCGGCGGTTCTGGGCGATGACGAAGGGGTCGTTGATGTACTCGGTGCGGTGGAGTTCGATGAGCGGGTTGTCGTGCACCCAATCGTAGAGTCGCTTCGTCCCCAGCATGAAGCCAGCGATGATCTTGCCCGGGTGCAGGGTCTTGCGAGCGCTGGTCACCACCCCGGCCTCCACCAGATCAATGACGCTATCCGAGAACAACTCTGTGTGAATCCCCAGGTCCTTCTTGTCGTACAGGAACTGCAGCACCGCGTCGGGGATGGCGCCAATACCCATCTGCATCGTGGCCTCGTCCGGAATCAGGTCGGCGATGTGCTCGGCGATGCGCATGTGCAGGTCAGTGATTCCCCCTTCGGCCATGACCAATTCTAGCAGCGAGTAGTCCACCGGCACCACGTGGTCCAGCCGGCTGACGTGGATGAAGCTGTCGCCCAGGCAGCGGGGCATATTGGGGTTGATCTCGGCGATGATGGTCTTGGCCGACTCGGCAGGGGTCTTGGTCAGCCCCGTCTCGACGCCGTAGGAGCAGAAGCCATGCTCGTCGGGCGGGGAAAGGTGGACGAAAGCCACGTCTATCGGCAGGATACCCCTGCTGAAGAGCAGCGGGAACTCCGAAAGCAAGTTCGGCGTGTAGTCGGCCCGTCCTTCCTGGACCGCCTTGCGCACATTGGGGCCAATGAAGAGAGCATTGACACGGATATGCCCCTCCATTTCTGGCTCGACGTAATCGCTGGCTCCCAACGTCAGGGCATGGCAGATCTCCACGTTCTCCAGTTCGGGGCCTCGGTTGACCAGCGCCTCCAGCAACACCCGGGGCACACTGCAGTTGCCAGTGAGAAAGATGCGATCCCCGGGCCGGATGACCTTGACCGCCTCCTCCGCTGTTGTGACCTTGCTCTCGTAGATTCTCGACCAACTATGGGCCATGTCTCACTCCTAGGCACACGTTCTGTACATTGTGGCCAAGGCCTCGCTCACGATCTCGCCGTCCCGCGTGGCGATGCCGCGCGCTAGCTCGGGCATGTCCACCGCGGCCTGCGCCAGCCCCACTTCTGCGATGCGGTGAATGTAGGGCCAGGCGGCGTTGTTGAAGGCGTGCGTGGAGGTACGTGGGAGAACCCCAGCGGCGTTGGGGATACAGACGTGTACGACTCCCTCCTCAATGAAGATGGGGTCTCGCAGAGTCGTGGGTCGGCTGGTCTCCAGGCATCCCCCCTGGTCAATGCTGAAGTCCAGGATGACCGCTCCCTTCTTCATGGAGCGTACCATCTCCCGCGTCACCAGGATGGGGGCGCGGTCACCCGGCACCAGAACAGCGCCGATGAGCACTTCCACAAAGCGGGCCACGCGGGCGATGTTGAAGGGGTAGGCTACCATCGTGGTGATGCGGCCCTGGAACATATCGTCTATCCGGTGCAGCTTCTCCAGGTCGCGGTCGAGAACGAACACGTCAGCGCCCAGGCCGTCGAAGGCGCGGGCTGCGTTGGTGCCCAATACTCCCGCGCCTATGATGGCGACCCGGGCTGCCGGAATGCCCGGCACGCCGCTGAGGAGCACGCCTCGGCCACCCCAGTTGCTTTGCAGGAAGGTGGCTGCCAATTGCGGGGCCATGCGGCCGGCCACTTCGCTCATAGGTTTCAGGACCGGCAGGTTCCCGTCGTCTTCCTGGATGGTCTCATAGGCGATTGCGGTGATCCGCTTCTCCAGGAGAGTTTGGACTGTCTCCTTGCAGGCGGCGGCCAGGTGCAGGAAACCGCATAGGGTCTGCCCCTCGCGGAGCCACGCCAGTTCCTCCTGAGTGGGGCGTGTGGCCTTGAGTACCATGTCGGAGCGGAGGTAGGCTTCCTCGGTGGAGTAGACGACCCGCCCGTTGGCCCGTTCGTAGTCATGGTCGGAGAAACCAGCTCCCTCGCCAGCTCCTCGCTCCACATGGCAGACGTGGCCCGCCTGGGTGAGTAACTGCACTCCGTAGGGGGTCAAGCCCACTCGCATTTCCAGGTCGCGCCGCTCTCTAGGGATACCGATGTTCATACTTTCGCCCCTTTCTTCTTCAAGCACCTCTTCGCAAGGTTTGCAGTTCCAGGGTGCAGGTTCTAGGTTGAGTCCAAAACTTGAAACGTGGAACCTGGAACTACTTCCTAGTTTCGTTCCTTTCGTGTCCTCATGTGCTGGGATTCTCTGGTCCGTGCTAGCCGCCCGCCAACCCTGTGAAATAAATGGTAACAACTGCACGAATCCGTTCGCACTTCCTATTTCACAGGGCCAACCCTGCTCCCTTCTGCAACGCCTGTCTGTTCGGGGCCAGCAACTTGCGGTGCCGTGCAGGCAGGTGATCGGCCAGTGCCTGTGCCACCGCCTCCAGCGGCATGACGCTAGTAGCCTGCACCAGCGCGCCCAGGCAGATCACGTTGGCCAGGCGGGCATTGCCCAGTTCGACCGCCATGTCGGTAGCGGGCGCGTAGAGGACGCGGATGTCAGTGCGCTTGCTCTTGAGCGGCACCAGGGAACTGTTCACCACCAGCACGCCGCCAGGCTTGATTGCCGGCTCGAAGGCTTCCATTGAGGGGATGTTGAGCACGATGGCCGCGCTGGGCCGCCGCACCAACGGAGCGCCGATTTCCTCGTCGGAGATGACGACGGTGCAGCGCGCTTTGCCGCCACGCATCTCAGGGCCGTAGGAAGGAATCCAGGTCACGTGGTAGCCGCTGTCCATCGCGGCATAGGCCAGCAACTGCCCGGCGAAGAGCGACCCTTGTCCGCCGAAGCCAGATATGATGATCTCCTCCTGCCTCTTGTCTTTCCTCTTGTCTCTTGGGTCTGGCATCCTATTTCCCCTCATCCTTTCGTTCCTTTCGTGTCCTTCAATGCTTGCACTTCGTCGGTCATCTTCGTATCGCCCAGCGGATAGTAGGCCACCAGGTGTTCCTTGGCCCACTCCAGCGCCTCCAATATCCCCATGTGCCAGTTGGTGTTGCAGGTGGAGAGAACCTCGACTATCGAGAAGCCCAGGCCGGCCAGTTGGGTCTGAAAGGCCAGCTTGATAGCCCGCTTGGTGCGGCGGATGCCAGGCACATCAAGCACCGCCTGCCGGGTGACATAGGCCGCGCCCTGAAGTCCCCCCAGCAACTCGGCCATCCTCATGGGATAGCCGGCGACCTTGACGTCCCGGCCCGTCGGCGACGAGGTGGTTACCTGCCCTGGCAGTGTGGTCGGGGCCATCTGCCCGCCGGTCATACCATAGATGGCGTTGTTGACGAAAATGGTGGTGAACAACTCTCCTCGATTGGCCGCACAGACGATCTCAGCTATGCCGATAGAGGCCAGGTCGCCGTCACCCTGGTAAGTGAAGACCACTTTGCCCGGGCTGACGCGCTTGATGCCGGTGGCCATGGCCGGCGCCCGTCCGTGGGCCGCCTCAGTCATGTCTACGTTGAAGTAGTAGTAGGCCAACACGGAACAGCCCACCGGGGCTATGCCGATGGTTCGCTCCCGCACGCCCAGTTCGTCCAGCACCTCAGCGACGAGGCGATGGATGACGCCGTGAGTGCAGCCGGGACAGTATATCGTGTGAGCGTCGGTCAGGCTCTCCGGCTTCTTGTAGACCAGTTCCATGTCCGCAGGAATCTCTATCGTCTTCATCCTTTCGTTCCTTTCGTGTCCT
>CAZPMV010000027.1:0-12012 GCA_964587335.1 uncultured Anaerolineales bacterium | reverse complement strand
CATCCTTTCGTTCCTTTCGTGTCCTCGGCGTAGGAAGATGCGTCTTTGCTCCTTTGCTCCTTTGCTCCTTTGCGACTAGAAAGTTTCCGCGTCCAATTTCTCCAGTTCGGGTAGGATCTCGTCGGACAGGGGGATGGTGCCTCCCATCCGCCCATAGAACCGCACCGGGCAACGGCCTTCGACGGCTAGCCGTACGTCCTCAACCATCTGTCCGGCGTTCATCTCCACGACTAACATACCGCGTACCTGCTGAGCCAGTTCGGCCAGGCGAGCACTGGGGAAGGGCCAGAGGGTGATGGGCCGCAAGAGCCCCGCTTTCATCCCCTTCGCCCGTGCCTCCCGCACCACCGTCTGGCAGATGCGGCCCACAGTGCCGAAAGACACCAACAGAAGGTCGGCGTCCTCGGTGCTGTACTCCTTCCAGCGCACCTCGTTGGCGGCGATCTTCTTCAGTTTGGCCTGCAAACGCAGGTTGACCTCTTCCATCTTCTCTGCCCCCAGGTAGAGGGAGGTGATGATGTTGTGCTCCCGCCCCTTGGCGCCGGTGAGCGCCCAGGAGGGCCGCTCCTCAGGTGGGCGGACCGGGCGCATGGGCGGCAGTTCCACTGGCTCCATCATCTGGCCGATGCAGCCATCGGCGACGAGCATGACGAGGGTGCGGTACTTCTCCGCCAGGTCGAAGGCCAGCACTATCAGGTCAATAGCCTCTTGGACATTGGCTGGGGCCAGGACGATCATGTGGAAGTCGCCGTGACCGGCGGACTTGACGGCCTGGAAATAGTCCCCTTGTGCGGGCTGGACGTTGCCCAGGCCCGGCCCCCCACGCATGATGTTCGTCAGCACTGCTGGCACCTCGGAACAGGCCATGTAGGAGATGCCTTCCTGCATGAGGCTGACGCCCGGGCTGGATGAGGAAGTCATGACCCGCGCCCCGGCGCAGGCTGCGCCGTAGACCATGTTGATGGCCGCAACCTCACTTTCGGCCTGCAGGAAAACCCGCCCCTCCTCGGGAAGCCTCTTGGACAAATGCTCCAGCACCTCCGACTGGGGCGTGATGGGGTAGCCGAAGAAGGCTTCGACCCCCGCGCGGATGGCAGCCTCAGCGATGGCTGCGTTCCCTTCGAGCAGTTTCTTGACCATTCTTTGCCTCCTGTATGATCACCGGGAGCAGAGGAGCAGGGGAGCTGCAGGAGCAGGGGAGCGGAGGAGCACCCTTGCACCCTAGCGCCCCTGCTTCCTATGCGGCGGCGGGTACCCGCCTGGGCTTCCGTCTCTGTCTATACACGGTGAAGACCACGTCGGGGCAGATGATGGCGCACAGGGTGCAGCCGGTGCACGCCTCGGGGGCCGTTACCTCGACGGGCTGGTACCCCTTGGCGTTGAACCGCCCGTCTGCCAGTTGGAGGATATGCTTGGGGCAGACGGTCACACACAGACCGCACCCCTTGCAGCGATCCTCGTCAATGAGGACAATGCCCTTGGCCATAGTCATCTCCTTCTTTCGTTCCTTTCGTGTCCTTTGGCAAACTTGATTCTCGGAACTCTACACTCGCCTTCTAGGCGACGTGTTGTGTGTTGCTTGCTCTGTTCGTCAGAGTTTGGAGTCTGGGGTTCGAAGTCTAGACTTGACTGTCTGCCAACCTTCGCGCAGCAGGAAGCGGGCGATGCCGGGGATCTTCAGTCGCAAGCCTTTGATGGGCGTCTCCAGCTCCCGCTTGTCGCAGATAGTGGAGGTATTAGCGCTGTCAATCTCCGGCTTCAGCCGCGCCAATTCCCGCTCCAACTCCTGCGGCGTGCAGGTTTCCAACAGCCGATCAATCTCGGCCATCAAGCGGCGCGCTCGAACGACGCGGTCCTCTATGTCCTGAGCCATGGCTGCGGCAACCATTCCCCGCTCCGCTTTGAGTCGGGTCAGCCGCAGTCCTGCCTCGTATGTGCTCTCCACGATGTCTGCCCGGCTCATCCACTTCGTCTCGTAGTTGAGGGTGTGCTTCCAGGTGGGGGCTTCCAGTGCCCGGCGGTGCTCTTCCAGCGTGCGACAGAAGAGGCGATAGCCGTAGCGTTCAGGGTTCTCGAAGGCGCGGCTACCGGGATCCAGGAATGGCGCCAGCGGGGAGATGAACGGCTGCAAGCGATTGTCATCGAAGCGGGTCATCAGGTGGCGGCAGTACTTGGCGGTGCCCAGCACCGACTCCGCCGTCTGTTTCGGCAGGCCCGCCATGAAGAAGAGGTCGAGTCGGCTACACCCCGCGTCCAGCGCGGTGGCCAAGGTGGTTTCCAGGGCCTCGTTGTCGTATGACTTGCCGAAGGCGCGGCGCACGGCGGGGTCATGTGTCTCCGGCGAGATCTCCAGCGTCCAATCGGTGAAGGTCTCGCCCACCTGCTGCAGGTAGCCGTCGTTGGCGGCGTCGAACAACTCCACGATCACTGGGCCAGGGAAGCCGCGAACCGCCTCGAAGAAGCGCTCAGCGTAGCCGTGGCCCGCCTGACGCAGGTCTCCCAGGATGAACACGGGGCCTTTGCTCACCTCGGCCATGCGGTAGAGGTCTCTTGCCAACTGC
This sequence comes from uncultured Anaerolineales bacterium, assembly GCA_964587335.1. Taxonomy (GTDB): domain Bacteria; phylum Chloroflexota; class Anaerolineae; order UBA3071; family UBA3071; genus UBA3071. The sequence continues at coordinate 9,451 of CAZPMV010000027.1, read as the reverse complement.
TCTGGGTCGCGATAGGCAGGGCGCTTCCGCTTGTGCAGTCGCCGGAAGGCCTCCGCCGAGCCACCGCAGGTGAGGCACTGTTGGGTGCAGCCACGACAGGAAAGCGCAGCCATGATGGGATAATCGAGCCAGCCTTCGATGGGTTTGTAGTTCTTCAGATCCCGTCCCAGGGTCCGCGCCGCTGCTCGCACCACGTAGCTGTAATCCAGAGCAACGTGGTCGAGGTCGGGCGGGCAGTAGGTGAGCGGGTTTTCGTGCAGTTGGCCGTCTGCATCTCGCCAGGTGAGGTTGGGCACCTGGGCCGGCGAGCGGTCAGCGCGCAGGCACTCCAGGAGTTGGCGCAGCGGCTCCTCCGCCGAATCGCCTCGTATCACGTAGTCTACCTGAGGGTAGTCGAAAAGCTCCCGCTGGTAGTAGGTGGCCGAGAAGCCGCCGAAGATCACAGGAGTGTGTGGGTGATGCTGCTTGACCAACTCGGCGATGGCCAGCGCGCCGTGGGCGTGAGGCAGCCAGTGCAGATCGATGCCGAAAGCCAGCGGGTCGAGCCTGGCGATGAGCCGTTCGGCGTCGAAATCGGGGTCGTCAAGCATGCGCACGGCCAGGTTGACGATGCGCACGCGGTAGCCATCCCGTTCCACGTACTCGGCCATGGTGGTGAGACCGATGGGATACATCTCAAAGACAGGGCTGGAGGGCACGACATCGCTGATAGGGCCGTAGAGGATGGCCCGCTTCCGGAAATCGTAGACGCTGGGCGCGTGCAGGAAGATCAGATCGGCTTGCGTCTCTGCAAATATCATGGCACCAATATGATAACCTTTTTTGCGCTCCAAGTCAAAGCGAGCACTGCTCCGTGTGCGGAAGCAGTGCTCGCCTGGATTACCATATCTCGTTTCAGTTTCGGGAGTCACCTATTCTCCCAGCAGGCGTATCAGATACCTCAGCAAGTCAGACGTCATCACCAGACCTACCAAGATGTGCCCGCTCACTACTGGCACTCCACACACATCCCCCTCGCAGACCACGCGTGCGGCCTCTCGGATGTGCGCCTCGGGGGCGACGGTCAATGGATCCCGCTTCATGCAGGAGCGCACTTCGATCAGGTCGAGGAGGAAGTGATCGTGCCATGGCTCGCGGGCCACCAGTGGGGAGTTAGCCGCCCTGTTCAATTCGTAGTCCGTGACGACGCCCACCAGCCGTGTTCCCTGGACGACAGGCAGGCAGCGATGGCCGCTTCCCCGCATTCGCCTGACGGCAGTGCCGATGGAATCGGCAGGGGACACTGTTATGGGGTTCGAGATCATGATGTCTGCCACACACATGGCAGGTCCTCCTGGCCATCCTCGAGAATCGTTGGCTCAGGCGAAGACGCAAAGCTGCCTCCACCTTGCGTCCATCATAGCAGCAGTCTGCCAGGGTGTTAATGACCTGGGTCATGTCGCCTTTCGCGCCCTGATGTGTGTTGAACGGAGATCTTTGCCCCCATGCATCTGAACCGGCTATGGCTTGCGTGCTGTAACTCTGATACTGGCTATCTTGCCTATCTCGCCTCGCAGTTCATCCAGGCTCTGAGCCATTTGCTGTGCCTGGTCCGCTTTGAACCACTGTTCTGTCTCGGCGACGCTGCGTTCCATGACCTCGGTCTGGGTGAAACCGGCCTGCCTGATCTTGCCCAGGTAGGCTGACTCGTCCAACGCTCCGGCGATGCAGCCAGCCCAAGCTTCTAGGTTGCTCCGCACGGCTTCCGGTAGCGGGCCATAAGTCACGATGTCGGAAACGGTCAATCGCCCTCCGGGTCGAAGGACACGATAGGCTTCGGAGAAGACTCTGTCCTTGTCTGGAGACAGGTTGATGACGCAGTTGGAGATGATGACGTCCACCGATTCGTCGGGGAGAGGCATCTCCTCCATTTCGCCGTAGCGGAACTCGACGTTGTTGATTTCCATCTTCTTGGCGTTCTGACGGGCCAGCCTGATCATCTCCGGCGTCATGTCCAGGCCTATGACACGCCCCTGGGGTCCGACCTGGCGCGCCGCCAGGAAGCAGTCTATGCCCCCACCGCTGCCCAGGTCCAACACGACCTCGCCTGGCCTGAGTTCAGCGATGGCTGTGGGGTTGCCGCAGCCTAGCGCCATGTCAGTCACACTGCCGGGCAGGTCGGCCAGTGCCTGTGCAGGGTAAAGCCGCATGGCGTTAGTGAAGCTGGTCACATCGGTCTGGTTGGGGCTACAGCAACTGGCTTGCTGCGGTGAGCAGCAACTAGCCCGCTGGGGAGGACAACAGCTCGCCGTTCCCTTTGTCTCTATGAACTCGGTGGCTATCTCGCCGTACCGCTCACGCACTTTCTCTTTGATTCTGGATTCGTCTGACATCTTCTTGCTCCTTTATGCTTCATTCGTCTCTACGTACTGACGTATTTGAATATGTCGATGGGTCATTCCAGAAAAGGACCCTAAGCCTGACGACCCCTCTCCCCCAGCGCTTAGGGCTCTTCCGCAATGCTACAGGACGTTTCGGGAACGAATCTGGACATCAGCATGCCACAGCATTCTTGTATGTTCTCCCTGTTGAGAGAATAGTATACCTGCTTGCCTTCCTTGCGGCTTCTCACCACATTGGCGGCTTTCAATATGCTCAAGTGGTGAGAGATGCTGGGTTGAGATAGTCGGAAGGCATCGGCAATCTCACCCACGTACATATCTCGCTCACCGAGCATTACCAGGATCCTCTGTCGGGTGCTGTCGCACAAAGCTTTGCAGAAGCTAACGCATCTGTCGGTCATTGCGATTCAGGTGTTATACCTAGACGTTTTTCAATATGTCTATATGTTAGCATACTTCAGGGGATTTGTCAAGCCCCCGAACCTTAGAATTTCAGTCACTTCTTGAAGTCCTCGCCCTGCTCTGCGTGTCCTGGCCCGGCACGAGGTAGCGGGGATCAGGTATGAATCAGGCATAAGGAGGAGATGCCCGCGGGTGACCTGATTCCTGATCACCTAATACTCCGTGATCTCCCCACCTTCGATCTGATGTGCCCCGTCGTCGAGGTCTAGCGGATGGTCAAAGCCGGCCTGAATCCTTCCTTCCGGGGAATAGGCAGCCACCGTGGACCAGTACCCCTTGCCGGTTTCGGCCTTGAATTCCAACTTGACGATGGCCTTGGCCCCCTTGTAGCCATACAGCCAGGGGACGATGAGCCGCAGCGGCGAGCCGTAGGGCGCTGGCAATCGCTCGCCGTTCATCCGGTAGGCGAAGAGAGCCCGCGGCCGCGCCAATTCCTCGATGGGCAATACCTCCCAGTAGCCGTCTATGCACTGGAGGTGGACGTGAGTCGCTTCGGGCAGCGGCCTCGCCAGTTCCGCCAGCGCTTGGTAGGTGAAGCCGCCCCACTCCGCCTTGGCCGACCAGCACTCCACGCACTTCATGCGCGAGACCTGCGAGACGAGCGACAGCCGCTGTTCGATTTCGGCCAGGCTGAGGGTGACGGGCTCGGCCACCAGCCCTTCCACGGAGAGATGCCATGCATCCACTTCGGGCGGTGGAAATGGCTTGACATAGCGGATGTAGAAGCCAGGCCGGTTCTCGTTGTGCAAGAGCTCCGATGGCGCCACCCGCCGCGCGGTGGGCGTGGGCGAGGGCGGAGGCACGACTGTGGGCCTGGACGTCGGCAGCGAGGTGGGGGCAGGCGCGGCCGTCGGTGGCACGCGCAGTCCACACGCTGCGGCCAGCCAGCTCAACAGCCCCAGTCCGCCGTAGCGCAGCAAACGCCGCCGGCTGACCGGTTCCTCATACCGTTTGCTCATGCGTCTCTCCTACCTGCGGTGCCATCACCGCGTATGCTTGAGAAGCCATTCGTAGAGTTCTGGACTGTTGTATGTCCGCGTCCAGGAGTCATGATCCGCGTCAGGGTAGACAGTGAAACGCACGTTGCCGCCGCACGCTTTCAGTGTCTCGACCATCTTCTCGGACTCTTCCAAGGGGACCGCATCATCCTTGGCACCATGAAAGGCCCACACGGGGACGTCTTTGATGGCGCAGACATTCTCTGGGAAGCCGAGAAACCAGGCGCCGCCACCGCAGATGGGCACAACTGCAGCGAACCGCTCCGGATACACGGTCGCCAGATGCCAGGCGCCATACCCTCCCATGCTGAGCCCCGTAAGGTAGACGCGGTCTGTGTCCACCGCGTACGTCGTCGTGATCACACTAAGCAGTCCATTGAGGGCTTCGATGTGATCCGACCACCATGAATCCTGAGGACACTGCGGCGAGACGGCGATGAAGGGGAAGTCCTCCTGTTGCTCCACCATCTTCGGGATGCTGTGTTTCTTCACCAGGCTCAGATCGTCACCTCGTTCTCCCGCCCCATGAAGGAAGAGAATCAAGGGCCAATTCTCCTCTGGGTCTGCCCCATAGCCTTTGGGCAGGAACAGGAGATAGTTCAGATGCACTGTTTTCGTGATCCGCGTTTCAAAGACGTATGCTCGTTGACCCATTGTCACCTTCCTTCTCACCTACTGCGGGGCGATCAGCGATTCGAAGCGCTCAATGTCGGATCGGACGACGTCCAGACTGGAGCGCCAAAAGTCAGGAGTTTGGATGTCGATGCCGAAGCGAGCAGCGAGCTCCGCCGCATTGCCCATCCCTGTGGAGGAGAGCAGGTCGTCGTAACTGGCCTTGAATACCTGGGGGTCGTCCTGATAGCGCGCGTATAGCCCCAATCCAAAGAGCAGCCCGAACATGTAGGGGTAGTTGTAGAAGGAGCGGCCTGTGCTATAGTAGTGGGATTTCACGGCCCACATGTAAGGGTGATACGTGTCGGGATCCAGCCCATCGCCGTAGGTCTGGCCTTGTGCATCCCACAGTAGCTTCTTCAGTTCTGCTGCCGACAGCTCTCTCTGTTTCCGCTTCTCGAAGACGTTCTGCTCAAACAGGAAGCGGCTGGTGATATCCACCACCACCTGGCAGGCGTTTTGCAGAGAGGCTTCCAGGATGCTGATCTGTTCTGGAATAGCGGCCTTTTCCAGCGCTGCCTGACGGACGATGGTCTGGCAGAAGATGCTGGCGGTCTCGGCCAGAGTCATGGGGGTTTGCCGTTGCAGCACCGTGCGCGATGCCAGGTTCAGATTGTGGTAGGCATGCCCCAGCTCGTGAGCCAGTGTGCTCATGCCGTTGTAGGCGGCCTTGTAGTTGGCGAGAATGCGCGATTCGTCTTCCCGCAACCACATGCAGAAGGCCCCATCCACCTTGCCCGGACGGGGCTCAGCGTCTATCCAGCGTTCGCCGAAGGCCCGCTCGGCCAGACCCCTCAGCTTCGGCGAGAAGGTGCCGAACTTCTCGCTGATGAAGTCAGCAGCCTCCTCGAACGACCACGCTTTGGCGCTCTTGCCCACTGGGGCGAAGATATCGTACCAGGCCAGTACGGGCAGACCCAGCGCTCGTGCCTTAGCCCGCAGATAGCGCCGGAAGTCAGGAAACGACTCGTGCGCTGCTTCCATCATCGCGTCCAGTGTCTGGCGGTCAATGTTGTTCTGGAACAGGGCGGCATCCAGGGGGGAATCCCACGCCCGCCGTTCGGCCAGCGCGTTCACTTGGCCCTTGATGCTGTTGATGGCGGCGGCGATGGGCACCTCCGCGCTGCGCCAGGTGGACACCTCCGCCTCGTAGGCGCGGCGCCGGACCTCCCGATCGGGATCGTAGGCCAGGTTGCGTACCGCGCTCATCGGCAGCTCTTGCACCTCGCCGTCCACTTCGAGGGTGACCATCAGTTGCGAGGTGAAGTCGCTGTGCAGCTTAGCCCAGGCGGTGCCGCCGGACAGGTTCAGTTCTGCAGCCAGTGCTTCTTCCGCCGGTGTCATCAAGTGGGTAGCCTCCTCCTTGGCCTTGCGCAACATGAAACCGTGTTCGCGGGCCACGGCGGAGCGCTCGATGAGCTCCCCGACGTCGAGGGAACCGATCCAGGCGGTGAAACGAGTGTCCAGCAGGGAGAGTTTCACCGTATGCTGCTGAAGCTCGCTGCGCTTAGCCTGGGCGAGTTCGTTCCGTGTGTCGGTGGTGACGAAGCTGGCGATGTACGCGCCCAGGGTGTGGGTTTCTTCCAGCATGGTGTTGAAGCGCTGCAACACCATTTCGAAACTCTGCACCGTCGCCTCGTCGAGCGGAGCTGGTTCCCGCTGGCCGATGTTGTGCTCGTCGAACAGGGCTACCAGTTGCTCAATGGCTTGGATGGCTGATTGAAAGCCTGTCTCGAATTCCACCGCTTCGAGGCTGGGATAGACTGCCGTCATGTCCCAGTGGGGCAACGTGCTTTTGGTTTCACTCATTGGTTTTCCTCCGATTGCTCTTGGTGTTGGTGATGAGGCCATTCTACCACAAATCCTGCGGGCAGACCAGCATCGTGTAGTGAATTATGGCATCATCCCATGGTTGAGGGTCTGGCCTATGCAGTGGACATGATCTCATCAGTTCGTCAGGATCGAGAGAAACGGATGTGGATGACGTCGCCGTCTTGCACCACGTAGTCTCGTCCTTCCAGCCGGGCCAGCCCGGCTTCCCGCGCTGCCACCAGTCCGCCGGCTTCCAACAGGGTGTCCCACGGGATCACCTCAGCGCGGATGAAGCCGCGCTGCATGTCGGTGTGAATGATTCCCGCTGCCTCCCGTACGGAGCGTCCCCGCACCAGAGGCCAAGCCCTCGTCTCCTTCTGCCCAGTGACAGTGAAGAAGGTGATCAGGTTCAGCAGGCGGTACCCCGCGGCGATCAGGCGATTGAGGCCCGGTTCTGTCAAGCCTAGCTCGGCGCGGTAGGCATCCGCTTCCTCCGCCGGCCACTCGGCCAACTCGGCCTCCAGTTCGGCGCAGATGACCACCGCCTGAGTCTCCTCAGCCGCCGCCCGCTGCCTCACCACTTTTACCAGAGGGCCGCCGTCTGGCAAGTCCTCCTCCCCGACGTTAGCGACGTAGAGGCACGGTGTGGCCGTCAGTAGGTTCAGGGTGCGCAGCGTCTCGCTTTCCTTATCGCTCAGAACCATCTCCCGCACCCGGTGGCCGTCGTTCAGATGCTGCCCCAGCCGCTCCAACAATTCCATCTCGGCCTGGAATTCCCGTGGCTGAGCTTTGGCCTTGGCTCGGACCTTCTCCGCGCGCCGTTCCACGGTCGCCAGGTCCGCCAGGATGAGCTCCAACTCCACCGTCTCAATGTCGTTCAGGGGATCGATTTCTGTCGTCACGTGGGCGACGTCAGGGTCCTCAAAGACGCGCACCACCATGGCCACGGCGTTCACGTTGCGGATGTGGCCCAGGAATTGGTTGCCCAGTCCTGCCCCTTGGCTGGCACCCTTCACCAAGCCGGCGATGTCCACGAATTCCACCGAGGCGGGCACGGTTCGCTCTGGCTGGATCAGTGCAGCCAGCCGTTCCAGGCGGCCGTCGGGTACTGTGGCCACGCCGACGTTGGGCTCGATGGTGGTGAAAGGATAACTGGCTACCGCCGCCTGGGCGCGGGTCATGGCATTAAAAAGCGTGGACTTGCCCACGTTGGGCAAGCCTACGATGCCGATTTGCAGGCTCATGACCATTCACCTTCCTTATGTCCCGTTCCCGGCATTGCCCACGAGGTCGAAGCCGCGTTTTGGCAATTGGGTGAAGTTGGGGTATAATGTTGACGTTCCCAAGACGGGGCGTAGCGCAGTTCGGATAGCGCGCACGGTTCGGGTCCGTGAGGTCGGCGGTTCAAATCCGCCCGCCCCGACCAGGGGATGTCAAGGGGTGAAGCCAGGATGCTTCACCCCTTTCTTTGTTGGCCCTCTACCCCTGTCTGATCATCAGGGGCAGGTAGGCAGGATATAAGCTCGGTGTCTCCGTTGGCGTCGCCGTCGGCGTGGTTGTTGGCGTATCGGTCGGCGTGGCCGTCGGCGTGTGGGTTGGTGTCGCTGTGGGCGTATCGGTCGGCGTGGCCGTGGCCGTAGCCGTTGGCGTCGGCGTCATGGTCGCCGTCGGGGTTGATGTAGACGTGGCTGTGGTTTTGGGCGTCTCCGTCGGGGTCGGTGTCGACGTGGGATAGGCCAGCTCTTCGATGTGAGCCAGGCAGTAGTCCTGATACACTTGCCCCGTGCTTGTCATCCATTGCCCATCGGGATTGAACAGGGCACCGAACTGATTGAAGCCGGTTGTTGTCCCATCGTCGTCAAGGCTGTACCACAGCCACCGTTGCACCAGGCGGCATTCATCGGCAGGGCGACCCAAGTCACACTCCTTGGTGTTGAAGAAGTAGTCGAAGGTGCCCAGCATGAAATCCTGAACCAGTTGGGCGCTGTTCATGCTCTGGTCGCCGCACTCGGGATGTCTGTAGAGCACGCCATATTCGGAGACAATCAGCGGCTTGTCCTGTTGCCCCCGATCTTTCATCCACTGGCGAAACGCCCGGATCTGCTGATCGAAGATCTCCATGTCTATGTGAGCACAGTGGTCTTCGTACACCATCCCTTCTTGCGGGTTGCCTGGTAACCCCGGCGGGATGCCAGCGCTGTGCTCATCAAACCCACCTGTTTCACTCTGGATGTAGTTGTGAACGTTCCACACGTCCACGGGCATGGGTTCGCCGTACAACTCCTGATAGGTGTCCCAGATGATGGAGAGATATTGCAGACGCAGAGGTGTCGCCTGGAGGATGCCGCCGATGGCCACCCGAGCCGTCGGGTCAGCATCCTTGATGAGGTGGTAGAGATCGTGATAGGCCCAGGCGTATACCTCTGGAAGCATCTCATCCTGGCAGCCGCCGGGAAAGTCCACAAGGTCCATCTCGTTGCCAACCAGCCACAGCGAGCCAAGGTTGATCTGGGCGGTTTGAAAGATGAAGCTCTCACTAGGCCAAACAAGGTACTCATAAGGCTCGGCATAGGGACACGCGTCTCGGTCCCAGTAGCACTTGACCCCGCAACTCAGTTTCTGATGCACCCGTATCGTCTGCAAGTACTCCATGTCGTTGGGCCGGTCAGGCCCTGAACGCACGCGGTAGTCCATGTAGAGGCCGGCTTTCGACCATCGGGCATCTGGATAGCGGCTGATGCCACTGATGCCGCTTGGCATGGCAGTGAATCCCAGACGCCAGCACAGCTCATCAGTCGTGTCTGCTGGTGTGTCCGTCTCCCCATTGGCGAAGGTGATCGTCCCTTGCGCGTTGCTGGGTGCGACGACTAGAGCCAGCAAGATAGCCGTTGCTAACCATCGAACTCTCACGTGACTGCCCGCTCAGTTCGTCTCAAGATACACGGCAGATAGATGGGATAGGACGCGGGCGTGCTGGTTGTCGTCGCCGTCGCGGTCGGTGTGGCCGTCGGCGTATCGGTTGGTGTCGCTGTGGGCGTGTCGGTCGGCGTGGCCGTAGCCGTTGGCGTCGGCGTCATGGTCGCCGTCGGGGTTGATGTAGGCGTGGCTGTCGGCGTCGGCGTCTCC
>CAZPMV010000026.1:5936-18281 GCA_964587335.1 uncultured Anaerolineales bacterium | reverse complement strand
GCTGGTTTTGATGATCCATAGCATAGCCCCTTGCGGGCGTCCGGACGGGCACTAGGCGCCATGCTACACGACAAGGTCAGGCTGGTTTTGATGGTCCGTAGCATGGCCCCTCATGGGCGTCCGGACGGGCACAAGGCCCTATGCTACACGACTTGTTTCCTTGTTTGCCTCGATAGCTCCTCCTTGCTTCACGATGACCGGAGATGCCTCACGCATCGAGAAAAACGGACCGGTCAGTGAAAAACTGTTTGTAGAGCCTGTAGTGCGTCGTGTCTTCGTACTCCACTTCCTCGATGCGGGACGAGTCGAAGCTGAAGATCTGGGCCCCTGGATGAGCCAGCAGGATGGGCGAGTGGGTGGCCATGATGAACTGAGCATGGCCTCCCGCTTCCAGTTGTCGCAAGATCTTCAGGAACTTCACCTGACTCGCAGGCGATAGAGCGGCCTCGGGTTCATCAAGGAGGTAGAGCCCCTTGATGCAGTAGCGGCCGCTGAAGTAACTCAGGATCGCCTCGCCGTGCGACAGCGTGTTGAGGATACGACCACCGTGGTACTTCAGCCGGCCAGGATCGCAGAGCGCAACGTCGTCGAGAAAGTCAGCGAAGTCGCGAAAAGTCTCGGCTCGGAAGAGAGAACCCGGCACACTGCCGTTTGCCCACGTCGCCGTGATGTAGTCTGACAGACGGGTCTCGTAAGGGTTGTTGTGGGCGAGGTGTCGTCTGGGCTTGTCCCAGATGTGGATGTCGCACTTCCTGGCGATGGCGTCTAGCAGGGTGGACTTCCCCGTGCCGTTCTCGCCCACGAAGACAGCGACAGGCCTTCTGAACGTCAGTTCCGACATCTCCCTGAGAATCGGGATGCTGAACGGATAGTGACGACTCGTAGGATACTGTTCGCTGTTGACCTTGACACTCATGAGATGCATACTACACATCCTCCTTCAGGTCCATGCTTGCTGCCGAAGAAAAAAGCCCCCGTCCCGAAAAGGGACGAGGGCTTCAACATCAGAAGCACCCGCGGTACCATCCTTCTTAGGCAAGCTCCAGGCACGACCGGCTTTCATCCGCCGACGTTGGCGGTCCGGAGGCCACATGCAAAAATCCCTGCCGTGATGGCAGGGAAACCCTGTGAGCCAGCCTCACTCATTGCAGGGACGGAAGGCGCGTCCATGCGCTCCAATCCCCTCAGCCCTGATAACGGTGGCGTCTCCGGCACAGCATACTCGTCGGCGAACCGACTTTCAGCCTGCAGCTCCCAGGTCCATTCGACGACCGGCACCGGCGTCGGGCTTCCACCTGTTCCCAACTCTCTGGGCCGGGCACTTGGCCGCCTACTCGTCCTGTTCGTCGCTTTTGCACACTCTTCAATTACAGCAAGTATAGCACACTCTGGAGAAGATGTCAAATTCGCTTCTGTATCGGCGGGACATCTCTTGCTGGCTGTTCGTTGTCGAAGTTCTGTTGAGCCACTTCGCGATCGGACATGAGGCCGAGACAGCCTACACCATCAGATCACTCGGTTGAAAGCCGTCGCTCACCGCGACCGAGCGTAGCGAGCCAAGTTCAGCCAGAAGGGGAGGTTGATGGGCTCTTCTCCGCTGTTGCCCAACATCCCCACGTCGGCCAGGACGAGCACCTGACCCCCTGAGTCGCCATAGTCCACCAGAGCTGCGACGGGCTCTCCGTCTATCTGCGCCAGCGTTTGCCCTCTGGTCATGGTCAAGGGTACGCCGTTGGCCTCGGCCAGTTTCAGGATCTCGACGCCCTCAACCAGCGGGCTCCTCCCCCTTGTCCGAGCCTCCGTGCCCTCCAACACTCCGTCGTGATAGGTGACCCCAAAGCGTGTAGCCAAACTGTTGGCATCGCCCCAGTCCTCGTTGGGGTCTTCCACCCTGTTGTTGTACTTGAGGCGGTGGGCGCTGTTGGTCAGCACCAATAGCCCGCCCTGGGCCACGTGTGCTTCCAGCGCCGCGATCTCTTCATTGCTCCAGACCTCGTCATACAGGTCGGTGTCCCCTGCCAGGCTCGGATAGTCCACGACAGGCAACACTACCGTCAGGTCGGCGTCTTCCAGATCGGTAGGGGTCACAGCTTGGCCGTAGGGGATCAAGTCCACGTCGAACCCTTCCCAGGCCAGGGCCATACCTAGGTCGGTGAACGTGGTGGGGGACATGTGCACCGCTTCGGTATGGCTGGCTACGAACAGAGCACGGCGGTCTGGTCGGCGGGCAGTGCGCAGGGCAGGGTTGTCTCGACCGGTCTCCAAGGCCGCAGCCAGTGCAACACCCGCCATCTGTTCCAGCACATCGCCCACCTCCCGCGCCAGCTCCACGGTGTCGTAGGGATCGTGCATATGACCAGCGTAGTGGACACCGCCAATCGGCTCCATCTCCGGATAGTTCATGTAGATCATGTTGGCGTTGGGCACGTCGAAGCCAGTGAAAGCCGTGTTGTCCGATTCGACTCCGTAGTGGTTGCCTGCGTACATCCACACGCCTCGTTGGTCAGCCTGGCGCTTCAGATAGTCGGGCCAGGTGAGCCGCTCGTCACCCAACCGGCCATAGGACCAGGTAATCAGATTGAGGTACGCTTCTATGCCGTCCAGGGGACGCAGGAGGCAATCCGTCTGCAACATGGCCAGTGTCCGATCGAGCAGTTCTTGGTGAGTGGAGGCGAAATGGTAGGAGCCGTAGAGCCCTAATTCCTCGCTGCCGAACCACACCAGGTAGAGGTCTGTCTCCGGCTGAGTCTGTGCCTCGTTCAGGACGCGCGCCACTTCCAGCAGTATAGCAGAGCCGCTACCGTTGTCCATCGCGCCGGGGCTGTTGGGGCTGTCAATGTGAGCGCCCAGGATCACGGCCTCCGGGGGATCTGCTCCAGGGCTTGCCCTGAGCGAAGTCGAAGGGATGCGGGCGGCCAGATTGGCCGAGGCGCCAGGGGAGAAGACGTCGGCATCCCAGGTAAGGCGGGCTGCTTCGATGCGAGCCAGGTCGTCCCAGCTAGCGATCCCGGCCTGACCCATATCCTCCAAGCGGACGTACAGGGTAGGGGGAAACGTTCCCTTCTCAACGTAGTTGAGGGCGCTCACGTCGCCAACGAAGGTTCCATGGCTCTCACCCGCTTTATTGGAGAAGCGAGTCACCAACACCAACCCGGTTGGCTCTTTGGCCATCAAGTTCGAGGCAATCTGCGCTGCCTCCTGTTTGCCCAGTATTGCACGGTCTATGGCTGCGTAGTCCACGAACAGCACCCTGTCCTCTAGCTCGGCTGGCGCCAGTTCGTTGATCTCGTCGGCAGAACGGGCCAGCACTACCGGCCCTTCTACGACCGTCGGATTGGGCTCGGAGTCATTGAGTGTACCATCGGAGTCGCAGCGAAGCGCCTTGACGATGTCGTCGCGGTGACCCCGCAGGCCGTCGGCGGGAACCCCAACCTCCTGGCCGTCCACGGTCAGGTGGAGCCTGGTCTCCCACAGCTCGGTGGCCGTGAAGACGTGGAAGCTCTGTCGTTACAGTTCCAGGCCCAGGCCCTGCAGATACTCAAACTCACGCAGCCGCTCAGCAATGTAGTCTATGGCTTCCTGCTCGCCCTCGGTGGCAGAGCTGCGCCAGCCAGAGTAGGGCTGGATGGCGGTCAGATCTTCCATCGTAGTGAAGAGACTCTCCTGAGAGATCAGAGTGAAGGGGTCAGCCGATGGAGCCGAGGCAGAAGCAGCCTCAATCACGGCGGACACAGGGACGGGGGTGGGGAAGGAGAGAGAAGCGGGCAGCGAAGGCGAGATGACCGGGCCAGGCTGGGATGTCGTGCAACTTGCCGGGACCAGTAGTACAAAGAGCAGAAGCACCGTTAACCATTTGGTTTCCACAGTTGTGTCCTCCCCTGATTATGTCTTGGTGTGAATAACACCACTGACGGTCGCATTGGGTTCATCAGCCAATGACAGCCGTAACGACCGGTGTTCTAGGTCGGGACCAATGCAGTTCAGTTAATGAGGAAGTTGAACTCCCGACTTCGGCAGTGCAACTGCCCCAGAATGACTTATCTACACCGTGTCGAGGCCAGGACTCGGTTTTTGCCAAGATCGCCACCTTGTGCTATAGTAGCGCGGTCTCGTGACGAGGGACGGGACTGGCCTGGCCCTCGTTCTTTCTGTTCGCGAGGGAATAGTGAAGCAGCTAGGGCGCGTGTTCCTGCTCGCGGGCAAGCCCAAAGAAAGAAAAGGCATGTGCAGCGAAGTCCCCGAAGCTGTGGGGGCCCCTCACTTCGTCATCCTCTCTCTTTTGGCATGATGCCCCCTGGCTGCGCGCAACCACTGCACAAGCCCGAGAAAGGAGTTGAACAACGGAGAATGGTGAAACACAGCGAGTATGAGTTGGTCTTCATTGCTCATCCAGAGTTGGAAGACGAGGAGGAAGGAGTGCCGGCGCTCACTGCAAAGGTGCAGGAGTGGATTGAGGCTGTCGGCGGCGAGGTGGCACTCACCGACGTCTGGGGCCGGCGGAGGTTGGCTTACCCTATCCGCAAGCAGACGGAGGGGACCTACGTGCTGGTGCGGGCAACGTTGCCTCGGCAGGCCCTTGTGGAGTTGGAGCGAGAGTTGAAGCTGTCGGAGCACATCCTTCGCTATCTGTTGGTGCGGGCTGAGACGCCACTGCCAGCCAGACCACCAGCGAAGGTGGAGCCGGTTGCCGTTCCGCAGCCATCCGTTGAGCCCGAATCAGAGCCTGAGCCTGAATCCGAACCGGAACCAGAGCCTGAGCCTGAATCCGAGCCCAAGCCAGAGCCTGGGCCTGAATCCGAGCCCGAACCCGAAACTGAGTCCGCGGAGGAGTAAAGACGTAGGATTGTCGTTCAAGGAGTTCAAGCTCAGCGAGTATGCGTGAGGAGCGGGTTGTCATGGGAAGAGGTCTGAACAAAGTGATGCTCATCGGGAGTCTGGGAAGCGACCCAGAGATGCGCTACACGCCCAGTGGCAGGGCCGTGACCACGTTCAGTCTGGCATCCAGCCGGAGTTGGATGACCAGCACTGGCGAGCGGCGGGAAGCGACAGAATGGTTCAACGTAGTAGCCTGGGGCAATCTGGCTGAGATCTGCAATCAGTACCTGAAGAAAGGCTCCAAAGTGTACGTGGAGGGCCGCTTGCAGACCCGTCGCTGGGATAATGCTGAAGGTCAGCGTTGCTACCGCACCGAGGTGGTAGCCAGCGAGATGATCATGCTTGACAAGAGAGAGAGAGTAGCTGACGAGGTAGAGGCATCCGACGACTACAACATGTTCTAGCGCCGCCGTCGAGCGGCTTGTCGTCGGTGATCGCGGGAGAAGTTACCCGTCTACAATATCTTCGTAGAACTTCAACGTTCAGGAGGGTTATTTTGCAGCAGAGATCAGAACGTCCAAGAAGGCCACGCCGAAGGTACGTGAAGAGTCGCAAACGGTGCGCCTTCTGTGTGGATCGTACTAAGGCCATTGACTACAAGAACGCAGGGCTTCTGCGGCAGTATCTCACTCAGCATGCCAGGATTCGCCCCCGGCGTCGGACTGGCACCTGCGCGAAGCATCAACGGCAAATAGCGCGAGCGATCAAGCGGGCACGGCACCTCGCTCTGTTGCCCATTAGCCACGAGCACGTGCGGAGCCGCCGAGGCTAGCCCGACGCGTGGCCCACGTATTATCATTGTAGGAAGCGATCAACAAGATGGCCAAACGAAGGAAAGCCAGGACCAGGGAGGCTGGCCCAACGCCCAAGGAAATCGTTCGCCGCCGGCAGGCTAGGCTGCAAAACCGCTACCTCTTCATCGGCCTGGGAGTTGTGGCCGCAGTGATCATCGGCTTGCTGGCCACGGCGCTTATCCAGGAATTTACTATCAAGCCCAGTTCGCCCGTGGCTCTCGTGGATGGAGTTAGGATCCGCACCGATGATTTCCAGAAGCGGGTTCTCTTCGAGTGGGACAGTGTGCAGCGGCAGCTCAGCCAGTGGCTGCAGCTTCAGATGCAGTATGGCACTGACGAAGAAGAGGGAGAAGGACTGTTCGAGCAACAGATCGCTCAGTTGCGCTCCCAACTGGAGAATCCGGACATGCTGAGCCTGCAGGTGCTGGATCGGATGATAGATGAAGAGCTGATTCGGCAGAAGGCAGTCGAGGAAGGATCCCTGGTTACCGAGGTCGAGATTCGAGAGGAGATCGAGCGGCAGTTCGGCTACGTGCAGAACCCTACACCCACACCCGTGATCACCCCCGCGGTGATTACCGGCACCAAAGTGATCACCGGAAGTAATGGCGTGACCACAACACAGGTGACCACGGCCACTGCCACGCCCAGGCCCACCGTCCGTTTAATGACGGAGGCGGAATTCCAGCAGAGCTATGCGGGCACCATGCAGCGACTGTCTGAGACCTTGAGCTTCTCCGAAGCGGACTTCCGCAAACTGATCGAAACCAACCTGCTGGAAGAAAAGCTGCGCGAGAAGCTGGGCGAGCAGGCACCCACGACCGAAGAGCAGGTGAGGGCACGGCATATCCTCATCACGCCAGACGCAGAGGTCGAGGATCAGGCCGTTGCTCAGCAAGAGGCGGAGGAGCGCGCAGAAGATCTATTCAACCGCCTGCAGGCTGGTGAGGATTTCGCCGAGTCGGCCCAGGAGAATTCGGAGGATACTGGAAGCAAGGACGCGGGAGGCGATCTGGGCTGGTTCGGTCGCGGGCGCATGCAGCCCGAGTTTGAAGCTGTGGCCTTCAGCCTGCCCCTGGAGGAGATCAGCGAGCCTTTCACGACCACCTTCGGTTACCATATCCTCCAGGTGCTGGAGAGGGATTCCGAACGAGAACTGGACGAATTCACGCTGAGTCAGCGCCGCGACCAGGCCTTCGACGATTGGCTGCAAGAGCGGCAGCAGACAGCGAACATTGAGCGGTTCTGGTCGGCGGACAAGGTGCCGCCCACGCCAAGGCCGCCTCAACTGCCGGCGCAATAGTAGTTTCGCACCGTCAGTACGACAACCAGAAAGCCGAAAAGGGCATCGTTCACCTATCACAGTGAATGATGCCCTTCTTCACGCCCAGCGCACAGGCAGGCCAGAAGCCGCATGGCCGCATGGCCGCACTGCCGCACGAGTGCAGATGTCAGGTGCGTGTTGGTGATCAGGCCAGCTCGCGGCGCGCCTCCAGAACGCTGGGCAAGCCCTCTATCCTGGCCAGGATGCGTGCCAACTGCGTGGCGCTGGAGACTTCCAGCGTGGCTGTGAACAGAGAGGTGTTGTCGCTTTGATTGACGGTGGCCGTAACTTGGGCCAGATTCACCTCTTCATCAGCCACCAGGATGGTGATGTCCCGCAGTAGGCCCGGACGATCGTAGGCACGCACACTGATCATCACCGCGTAGGTAGGCGATGCCTCGCCCCAGTCCACTTCGATGAGCCGCTCCGGCTCATGGCTGGCCAGGACATTGGAACAATCCTGGCGATGGATGGTGATGCCCCGGCCGCGCGTGATGTAGCCAATGATGTCATCCCCGGGCAGCGGGTTGCAGCAGCGGCCCAGCGTGGTCAGCAAATGGCCCGTGCCCCTGACTTTCATCCCCTCTACGACCAGGGCAGGAGCCCGCTTTCTGGGCAGTTCCAGCGGAGCGACTGCCTTCTCCTGCTCCTCTTGTTGCTCCCGCTTCAGTTCTAGCACCTTGGTAGCGACTTGCTGGCTGTTGATCTCGCCATAACCGAGAGCGGCCAGGAAATCATCTACCTTCTCGTAGTGCAAACGCTGGGCGATGTCCTCATGACTCCGGCTGATGTTCAGGCGACGGAGTTCTTTCTCTAGCACCTGGCGTCCCAGAGTAATGTTGAGTTCCATGTCCTGCTGGCGGAACCAGCGCCGTATCTTGCTGCGGGCGCGGGATGTCTTCACGTAGTTGAGGTTGGGATTGAGCCAGTCGCGGCTGGGCCCACCCCGCTTGGCAGTGATGATTTCCACCTGGTCACCGTTGTTGAGTTGGTGATTCAGGGAAACCAGTTTGCCGTTCACGCGTGCGCCGCGGCAGCGGTGGCCGACCTCCGTGTGCACATGGTAGGCGAAATCAATGGATGTGGACCCCGCCGGCAGGTCAATGATGTCCCCTTTGGGGGTGAACACGTACACCCGATCTTGGAAGAGATCGGTCTTCAGAGAGTCCACGAACTCGTAGGCGTCAGTGACATCCTCACGCCACTCCAGAATCTGGCGAAGCCAGGCGACTTTCTCCTCGAACTCCTTATCTGGCTTGACGCCGGGTTCCTTGTAGCGCCAGTGAGCAGCGATGCCGTATTCGGCCGTTCGGTGCATATCCCTCGTTCGAATCTGCACTTCCAAGGCGTGACCATCGGAGCCCACCACAGCCGTATGCAAAGAGCGATACAGGTTGTCCTTGGGAGTGGCTATGTAGTCGTCGAATTCGCCCGGGATGGGAGACCACAGAGTGTGCACCACTCCCAAGACCGCGTAGCAATCGCGCACTTCAGGCACGATCACCCGCACGCCATGTACGTCGTAGATCTGATCGAGACCGATCCCCTTGCGCTGCATCTTGCGCCAGATGCTGTAGATGTGCTTGGGGCGACCGGATACCTCGGCTACGATACCGCTCTTATCCAGTTCACGCCCGAGTACATCAATGATGTTCTCCACATAGCGTTCGCGTTCTTCACGCCGCTGGGCAAGCAAGGTGCCCAACTCTTTGTAAACATCCGGACTCAGATAACGGAAAGCCAGGTCTTCCAATGCCCACTTGATCTGCCAGACGCCCAACCGGTTGGCCAGCGGAGCGAAGATGTCCATGGTCTCCTGGGCAATGCGTTGGCGCTTCTCAGACGGCAACGCCCCCAGAGTCCGCATGTTGTGCAGACGATCGGCTAACTTGATCAACACCACCCGCACGTCATCCGCTGTGGCCAGGATAAGCTTACGCAGACTCTCTGCCCTTCGCAGGTCTCCAGACGCGCCTGCCGGTTGGCCGATTTGGCCCAATTTCGTGACCCCGTCTACCAGAGTCGCGATGTTCGGGCCAAAGGCTCTATGGATGTCGGCGGAGGTGTACTCTGTGTCCTCGGGAACGTCGTGGAGCAAGGCCGCAGCGATGGTTTCCGTGTCCATGTGCAAGTTGGCCAGGATGGCAGCGACGTTCAAGGGGTGGATGATGTAGGCTTCTCCGCTGATGCGCTCCGCGTTCGCGTGCGCGTCACGGGCCGTCTCATAGGCGCGATGAATCAGCTCAACATCCTCGGGTGGTAAATTGGACGGCAGCTTTTCCAGCAAGCCCTCGAATGTCATCATCTATTGCTTCTCCACAAAACCATTATAGCTCAAAACGTCAGTCCGCGCAATCGTTGCCGTGGGGACTGCCCGCCCCCGCCAGGCGCAGAATGAGCCCGTGGGCGCGCGGCAGTTGTCAAACAGAGAGCCTGTGGTATAATCCATGCCGACTCTCAGCAAGCAGTAGCAAACGATGGCTGAAGTGCGATTGGAGAGTGTTTCTGTTTGAAAGGCATAGGGGTGAATGCGCAACCAGGCAACAACACCTGACAGCGAGGTACGATCCAAAGCAGAGACCATCTACCGCCTACTGGTGGAGGAGTACGGCCAACCCACTTGGCGGCTCCACTACGATCCAGTGAGCGAGCTGGTGCTCACTTTCCTCTCGCAGAACACCAGTGATGTCAACTCGCACCGCGCCTTCGAACAGCTAAGGGCCCGCTACCCGACGTGGGAAGCGGTGATCGCCGCACCCACAGAGGAACTGGCCGACACCATCCGCTCCGGTGGGCTGGCGGACATCAAAGCGCCTCGCATCCAGGGGGCGCTGCAGCGCATTCAGGAAGAGCAGGGCGAGTTCAATCTGCACTTCTTGACCGACCTGCCCTTGGAGGAAGCAAAACAGTGGCTCACCTTGCTGAAGGGGATCGGCCCCAAAAGCGCAGCCATCGTGCTGCTCTTCTGCTTCGGCAGGCCCCTTTTCCCTGTGGACACCCACGTGTTTCGCATCAGCCGCCGCTTGGGCTTCGTCTCTCCCAAGACCAGTCGCGAGCAGACGCAGACAGTGTGGGAAGCGTTGGTTTCGGACGACCTCTACTACCCCTTACACCTGAACCTCATCACCCACGGCCGCCGGGTATGCAAGGCCGGCAACCCCCTCTGCGCCATCTGCGTGCTGCAGGCGCATTGTGACTGGTACATTGGTACACTGGCAAACCCGTAAGTTGGTTGGCCGACTGGGGTGGTAGAGCCCAATGTACCAGTTCACCAACTTGCCAGTCTAGCTATGTGCCAACTCCTCCCGACGCTGACGCATTTGCGCCCGCAGGCGGGCCGCATCGCGGGGATAGACGACGTAGAGCAGGCCGTAGATCAGCCCGCCGAGAAGCCAGGGGAGCGGGATGGTGTACAGAAGCGCAGTCGTCAGCCCCAGACGGTCAGCCAGGCTGCCGGCTAGCAGCCCAGCCAGGGCTGATACGCCTCCTTCGATAAACTTGAGCGACGCGAAGGCGCTGCTGCGCAGTTCCGGCGGCGCCACACTTTGGATAATGGGCTGCAGACTGCCGGGTCCGGTCCAGTTGGTGAAAACGGCGGCGAAGAAAGCCAGGGCGAAAAAGGCCATCCCCCCCAGGTTCGAGGTCAGGATGAAGTAGCCGAAGGGTACGCCGGAGAGCAGCGAGAGCTGTCCCACCAGCACCCGCCCGTAACGGGGCAGGCGACGGTCCAGCCAATCCCCCAGGCAACCTCCCAACAGGCTGCCAAAGACCGCCCCCAGAGCGATGCCAGCGCCCATCAGTGGAGCGCTCCCCCGCGGGTGGCTCAGCGTCAGATGGGCAGCCATCCCCTTGACCTCCACCAGCCAGGTGTTCATCATCGAGCCCAACACCACATAGGGCATGAGGCCGAAGATGCCTTCGGCGTAAGCTACCCACAGGGTGGGGATGCGCACGATCTTCAGGAGATCGCCCGGGCGGATGACAAAACGCTGTGCGGCCTCAGGGGTGATGGCAGCAGCCAGCTCCGGTTCGGCCGCGCCGCGCGGCGGTTCATGCACGAAGAGGGCAATGACCAGCCCCGAGAGGAGGCTGGCCAGTCCCAGGCCGATGAAGCCATATCGCCAGAGGTGAGGGTGGGCGGCGAGCCCCAACCCCAGGATGCCAACGATGATGCCTAGGGTTCCCACGGCGTAGAGTGTGCCCACTGCCCTGCCCCGCTCGTGGGGGCCGAAGAGGTCGGCGATGAGGGAGAAAGTGGCAGGCATCAGGCAGCCCAGACCCAATCCCGAGAGCACCCGAAGCCAGAACAACTGCTCAAAGGACTGGGCCAGCCCGCAGGCTAGAGTCCACAGCCCCCAGATGCCCGTGCCAAAGACGATGACCCACTTGCGGCGTAAGCGGTCGGCGGCGTAGCCCCAGAAGGGCATGCTGACGGTCTGCAGCATGTTGCGGGCTGTGGCGATCAGGCCCAGGTTGGCGTAGGAGAGACCCCACAGCCGTTTGATGACAGGGAAGAGGATAGCCAGGGCTTGCCCCTCTCCCTGGTCAATGAAGTGGCCGAAGCTGAGCGCGGCCAGCATACCCCAGCGGCGCCGGGCGAAGCGGGCTTCTTCCACGTCTTCCGATGGTGACGTCGTTAGGAGCGCCATACCTTGCTCCATTCTTTCGTTCCTTTCGTGTTCTGTGCTACCGGAGGAGATCTCCTCTTGTTCAATGCAGTGAAACCTGTGACCCCTGTGCGGTCTTGATCACGTCTATGCGCACGGGGAACATATCCTTCAATTCCTCGATGTGGGTGATGACCAGGATGCGATCGAAGTCCTCCTTGATGGCGTTGATGGCCTCCACCAGCCGCTGCCGCCCCTGCGTATCCTGGGTGCCGAATCCTTCGTCAATGAACAGGGTTCGCAGTTGCGCACCGGCGCGGCGGGCCAGCAGCTTGGAGATGGCGATGCGCAAGGCGAAGTTGATCCGGAACGCTTCCCCGCCGGAGAAAAGGTTGTAGTTGCGCGATCCCAGCTCGTCAGCGATGATGATATCCAGCGTCTCCTGCTTCGTGCCCTTCTTCAGCTCCCTCTGCGTATCCAACTGCACGCTCATGCGCCCGTCGCTCATGTGGCTCAGCAAGCGGTTGGCCTCGGCCTCGATCTCCGGCAGCCCAGCCTCAATGATCATGGCCTGCAAACCCCGTCGCCCGAAGGCCTCCCGCAGTTCCTCGTAAATGGCCTGCACTTCCGCCGCCTTCCGCTGCGCTGCCTGCTTGACCTTCCGCTCTTTCGCCAGCCGGTGACAGGTGTCCACACGCTGACGGGCCGCTCCCAGTCGCAGCCTGGCCTGTCGCTCTTGTCCTTC
>CAZPMV010000026.1:0-5836 GCA_964587335.1 uncultured Anaerolineales bacterium | reverse complement strand
GTGCTCCTGCTCCGCCGGAGCGAAGTCGTGTGCCTTCAGCCGGGCCTGCAGCGCGGCCAACTTAGCCTCGACGTTGCTCAATTCCTCCATGGCCGCTTTGCCATCGTCTGCCTTCGTCTGCGCCTCCGCCAGCCTCCGCTGTTGAGCAGGTAAGGCTCGCAGCGCTCGCGCCAGCACTCCACCCTCTTTTCGCAGTTCGGCTTCCTGCGCCGCCTGGATCTCCAGCCGCTCCTTGTTCGCCCGCCACTGCTCTCCCTTGGCCTTGCCTTCGGCCTGGAAATCGGCCAGCAGTTGCTCGCGGTGCGCTTTGTCCAGCGGCTGCTGGCAGAGGGGGCAGGCCGCCTCGTCGGATTTCTGCAACAGTTCGATCTTCTCTTTCAGATCGTCCATCTCGGTCCGCAGTTGCTGGTTTTGCGCCTTGAGCGTTGCCGCCTCCTCGGCCAGCGCGGCCAGTTCCTGGCGCTGCGCTTCCCGCTTCTCCTGCTGCTTTTCCAGTTCCGCCAGCATCGCCTGTGCTTTGGCCAACGGTACTTTCTGCGCCTCGCCCGCCTGCACGCGGGCCCGCAGATTGTTAACCTGGGCCTTCACTCTCCCCAGTTCTTCCGACAGTCTGCCCTTTGCCTCGCCGATGGCCTTATCCAGATGGCGACGCTCCTCCATGAGTGGCCTCTGCGCAGCCAGCTTACCATTCCAGTTCTCGACCGCTTCTTGCGCTGCCAGCAGTTCTGCGTACTTCGCCTCGATTTCCTCTTGTTGCGCCAGTGTCTGCTCGCAACCGGTCACCTGCGCTTGTGCGGCACGCAGTTGTTCAGCGATCTCCGCCAGTTCCCGTTCCCCCTGCGCCAGCCGCCCCTTCAACTCCTCCAATTGCTGCTGTTGATGCAGAAGCGCCTGCTGGGCCATCTGCAACTGTTTTCGCTCCGCCTCCGCATTGCGCAGTTGCTGGCCCAACTCGGCCGCTGTCGTCTCAGCTTTCTGTAACTGTGTTTCATATTGCGGCAACCGTTCTAACTCTCGGTCTATCTCCCGGATCTGGGCGGTGAGCTCCGCCGCCTCCCGTGCCTTGGCCTTGGCCCGCACCTTGGCCCGCTCTGCGTACTCATCGTAGATGCTCAGCCCCAGGATTTCGCCCAGGATGCGCTTGCGCTCGCCCGGCGGCTTGGTGGTGAACTCATCGGCCCGACCTTGCACCAGGAAGGCGGAATTGATGAATGTCTCGTAGTCCATGCGCAGCAAGTCGATGATCGTGGCCTGCGTCTGGCGCATGGTGGGCTCGGTGAGCGGGAGGTAGCGGCCATCGGCCCAGCCTTGCAGTTCGAGCACAGATTGCCCGCGCCGGCTGTCCCGCTTGCGGATCACGCGATAGAGGTGAGGGCCGAGCTGGAATTCCAGCTCTACCTCCATTTCCGTCTGGTCCAGGTGGATCAACTGGTCGTCGCGGGTGACCCGCGCCTTGCCCCACAGCGCCCAGGTCATGGCGTCCAGAAGGGCCGACTTGCCGTGGCCGTTGTCGCCGGCCAGGCAGGCCAGGTGGATGCCGCGCAGGTCGAGCGGCGGCACGTTGTCGCGGTAGCACATGAAGTTGTGCACTCGGAGTTCAAGAGGGATCATTTACTCACTCACTCACTCGATTGGTCAACGGGCGACAAACAGGGTATAATCTCGTCTCTTCCCCGGCTCTCCTTGCAACCATTGCCCGTGATCGGGGTTCTAACAAGCGAGAGTGATCGCCGAAACGGAAAGGATGGCAAAGTCAATGAAACGAGTGGTCAGCGTCAGCTTAGGCAGTTCCAGACGGAATCATCGTCTGGAACTGGAATTGTTGGGGCAACCAGTGCTTATTGAGCGTATCGGCTGCGACGGAGATGTAGCACGCACCCGTCAACTGTATCGTGAACTGGACGGCAAGGTGGATGCCTTCGGCGTCGGCGGCATGGACCTGGGGTTGCGGGTGTACGACAAGTACTACCCCCTCTACTCCGCTCGCAAGATAGTGCAAGATGTGCAGCACACACCATTGGTGGATGGCGACGGCGTGCGCGGCATCGTGGAGCGGGGGGTGATGCAGCGGGTGGAGGCAGAAATCGGCGACGAACTGCATCCCAAGCGGGCCATGATCACCACCGCCGTGGATCGCTTCGACATGGCGCTGTCGTTCCACGATGCTAGCTACGATACGGTCTATTGCGACCTCATGTTCTCCCTGGGGTTGCCCATTCCCATCAGAACATTGCGCGCGCTGCGCATCGTGGCTGCAACGCTGTTACCTGTCCTGGGTCACCTGCCCTTCAGCATGATCTATCCCATAGGAGAGAAGCAGGACATCATTGTGCCCAAGTGGGAGCGCTGGTACCATTGGGGCACGGTCATCGCTGGCGACTTCAACTACATCAGGCGGCACATACCAGAGCGGCTGGATGGCAAGAGCATCGTTACCAACACCACCACCGCCGAGGATATGGAGATGCTGCGCCAGCGGGGCGTCAAGTACCTGATCACCTCCACGCCGCGCCTGGAGGGACGTACCTTCGGCACTAACGTCATGGAAGCGCTGCTCGTCGCTCTGGCGGGCAAAGGTCGTCCCCTCAGCCACGAGGAGCTGCTGGAGATGATGCAGCAGGTGGACATCAGCCCCACGATCACGCGTCTTTAGAACAACGGATTAGAGCAACGGATTGGAAGTGTCCATTTGCTGTCGCCGGACTGTCAAGTCCTGGGAAAGACGGCGGGCGTGGCCGTCCGCCGCGAGCTTTCGTGAGACACAACAGAACACGAAAGGAACGAAAGGATGAACAGGATCAGTCCGTGTCCATCCGTGTCCATCCGCGTCCCCTAATCAGAACCCCTGCAGCTTGCTCAGGTCGGCGATGCCGTGGGGTAGGGCGGCTATCTGCTGCACCAGCGCCAGGCGGGCCGCTCGCAGCTCCGGTTCCTTGGCCATCACCAGCACCGCGTCGAAGAAGCGGTTGATGGGCACAACCAGCGTTCGTAGTGCCTCTCCCAACGGGTCTACGCGGCCATCGGGAGAAACCGTGGGGCGTACGGCTTCCCAGGCGCCGTGCAGATCGCGAGTGGCTGGCTCCACATAGCGTTCGGGAGCCAATTCGAAGCGCTCGGCCAGTGGCCGCACGATGCGCTTGCAACGGGCATAGGCAATGAGAACCTCGTTCCAATCCTCCTGCTCGACCCAGCGGGCCAACCCCTGCGCTGCTGTGTAGGCTCGATAGGGGTCATGGCCTCGCTGGACCAGCACCGCTTCCACAACGTCGTGCGGCAAGCCCCGATCGCGCAGCCAACCATAGAACCTATCGCGGATGAAGGTCAGCACCTGATCCAGAATCGCGTCGCCGGCCTCCACCGGCAACAGCGCCACAGCCTCGGCCAGCACTTCCTGCAGTGGCAGCGACACCTGGGCGTGAATGAGGTTCTGCACGACACCCAGAGCGTCGCGGCGCAGGTGGTACGGGTCGGCCGAGCCGGTGGGGGCCAGGCCGACGGCGAAGAGACCCGCCAGGCTGTCCAGCCGGTTGGCCAGTCCCACAACGAGACCAGGTTTCGTCTCCGGCAGCCGATCGCCAGCGGAGCGGGGCAGATAGTGCTCGAAGATAGCCTGCGCCACCTGCGCCGTCTCCCCCGAGCTCAGCCCGTATTCCCGCCCCATGACTCCCTGCAGGCTGGTCAACTCCACCACCATCTGCGTGGCCAGGTCCGACTTGCAGAGCGTTGCCGCTCGCAGTGCCGTGGCCCGCTCCTCCGCCGTCAGACCCAGCCGTTCAGCCAGCATGGGTACCAGTTTCTCCAAGCGCTTCACCTTGTCCAGCATCGAGCCCAGCCGCTTCTGGAAGGTGAGGGTCGCCAGCCGGGGCGTGAACGCCTCCAGCGGCTTGGCTGTGTCGGCTTCGTAGAAGAAGGTGGCGTCGGCGTAGCGAGCTCGCAGCACATCCTCGTAGCCGGTGCGCACGATGTCCGGGTGCAAGGGCTTCCCGTTGCACACGGCGACGAAATGGGGCATTAGCTCACCCGTCTGCTCATTGACTACGGCGAAGTAGCGCTGGTGCTTCTTCATCACTGTGATGAGCACGTTCTTGGGCAGGCGAAGGTAGTCGGCGTCGAAGCGGCCGCGCAGCGCTACCGGCTGCTCGACGAGATCAGTCACTTCGTCCAGCAACGCCGGATCGTCAGCGATCACGCCCTCGACCTCGGCGGCCAGTGCGTCCACCTGGCTGCGCACGCTCTCCCACCGCTCGTCACGCTGTACGACAATGCCGCTGTCGGTCATCGCCTGCCAGTAGTCGCCCGCTTGCGTCAGTTCAATGGCCGGTGAGCCCAATGGCCGCAAGCCACGGGTGGTGCGGCCGCTCACTACACCCGCATACTCAAAGGGAATGATCTGTTCACCATGTAGCGACACGAACCAGCGGATGGGGCGGGAGAAGGCGACGTTGGTTTGGTTCCAGCGCATGTTCATATCGAAGCGCAAGCTGGCGATGAGCTGCGGCAGCGCGTCGCGCAGCACCTCAGCGGCAGGCCGCCCCGGTTCCCGCCTAACGGCGAAGACCCACTCTCCCTTGGGCGTGCTGCGGAGCTGCAATTCCTCGACGCGTACACCCTGACTGCGGGCGAAGCCCTCAGCCGCCCGCGTGGGGCGGCCCTCGGCGTCGAAGGCCGCGCTGGCTGGTGGCCCCTTGACTTCCTGTTCCACGTTCCGCTGCCGCGTGGCCAGTTCCTCCACGAAGACCACGAGCCGGCGCGGCGTGGCCGTGACCTGAATGTTGCCGTGCTCCAATCGCAGTTCCTCCAGCAGCTTGGGCGCCGCCTTGCGTAGTTGCGCAAGGGCCGTGGCCAATTCGCCCGCAGGCAGCTCTTCAGTGCCTATCTCCAGAAGGAAGGTTTCGGGTTTCGAAGTTTCGGGTTTCGGGTTTGAACTTGGAACCTGGAACTTGGAACTTGGAATCGGTGCGCTCTGCAGAAACGGATATTCCAGTTGCTCGCGCTGCGCGACGTAGGCTTCCGCCACCTGACACTCCAGGTCCCGCATGCGGGCGAAGTAGCTGGCTCGCTCGGTAACGCCAATGGCGCCGCGGGCATCAAGCACGTTGAAGGTGTGTGAACAGCGCAGCACGTAGTCGTGGGCGGGGGTCACCAGCTTGGCGGCCAGCGCGTTCTGTGCCTCGGCCTCGAAGAGATTGTACATCTGCTTCAGCCGCTCGACGTCGGCGTGGTCGAAGTTGTACTTGCAGTGCTCGATCTCCTGCGGCAGTAGCACCTGGCCGTAGGTGTGCTGACCGTCCCAATCAATCTCCCAGACGCTGCGCACCCCTTGCAGGTACATGACTATGCGCTCCAGGCCATAGGTCAGTTCCACGGCCACCGGGTCAAGAGGAAACCCGCCAGACTGTTGGAAGTAGGTGAACTGGGTGATCTCCATGCCGTCCAGCCACACCTCCCAGCCCAGACCCCACGCGCCCAGCGCCGGAGCCTTCCAGTTGTCTTCCACGAATCGGATGTCGTGTTGGCGGCGGTTTATGCCGATGGCCTCCAGGCTCTGCAGGTACAGTTCCTGCGGATTGCCAGGATCTGGCTTGAGGATCACCTGATACTGGATGTGCATCTGCATGCGGTTGGGGTTCTCGCCGTAGCGCCCGTCGTCAGCTCTGTAGGAAGGCTCAACGTAGGCCACGTTCCACGGCTCCGGGCCGAGGACGCGCAACACGGTGGCCGGGTTCATGGTGCCCGCGCCCACCTTCTCGCTGTACGGCTGCCAGATGAGGCATCCGTACTCAGACCAGAATTGCTGTAGCCGCATGATGACTTGTTGGAAGGTCAATGGTTTTTC
>CAZPMV010000025.1:13698-18930 GCA_964587335.1 uncultured Anaerolineales bacterium | reverse complement strand
GTTCAGCCAGCCCCGACCGGTGTAGGTGTGGTAGACGACAGCTCGCCAATAGCGTCCAGCGGGGGCACGGATGTCCATAATCACCGAGTCCCCCAGGCTCACCGGCCCCGACAGGGCCAGACTCTTGCCGAAGGCGGCGTAGCTCTGTTGCGACGGATATTGCAGGGAGTTGAACAGGCGGTTCCACCCGTGCTTGACCCGCCCCCACGGTTCCTCGAACGGTTTGACCAGCGGGTCGAGATGTCCTTGGCTGGCTACACTGGGCAAGAGGAAAGCTAGGGCCAGTACGAGTGCTACAAAGATCACGCCGTCGCGCAAGAAGTCAAGGCTGATGTCCATCGCGTAGCGCACCTTTGCTGCCCGCCAATTTGCCTCTTGCTGCGCCAGGTTACTGCGTACCGCCAACATCAGCGCGCAGAAAGTGAAAAGCAAGAAGTACACGCTGAGACGAGAGGGGGCGTAGTGAAGGTTGGCCAGCATGAGCATTCCCGCGGGAATGACAGCGTGCCACACTCGCTGATGACGGAAGATGGCCCAGGTTGCGGAGTAGGCCAGCCACCAACTCACGATCGCCAACAACAGCACAAAGATGAGGCTGCCCGCGCTGGCTGTGCCGGCAGCGGCCCTCTCGAGCCAAAGCGAGATGCCAGCGAAGAGCTGTAAGACACGCCCACGAGGCCCGAACTCCTGCGGCAGCAGCGTGCTGACCCAGAAAGTGATCCAGGCGAGACTGCACAGGAAGGCATGGAAGATGGGGAAGAATCCTCTCCATCGCGTGTGGCTCAGAGCGAATCCCAGGAGAGCGCCGCCCAACACCATCCACTGCATCAGATGCAGGCCATCTGTCCACTCGGCCGCGCTAACGGACCAGGCTACGGATAGTAGCATCAGAGTGAGCAGGAGCAAGCTCAGCCAACCGCCAGCACGCTTCAGTCCGGAGCGGTACTCATCGCTGGTTCGTGCTTCTGTTGTGCGTTGCTGTGTTCCAAGTCGGACCCTTTGTGTTGTCACAGCGGCCATTTGTTATGCCTCGAATTGATGGCGGGATATGTGCCTCCGCATGCTTTTGCTTGCTGTCCCTCTTCGATTGCCCGGGGCAGTGCAGAGACGTTGCATACGATGTACACCCGAAAATGGCGGAGAAGGTTCACCCTTCAGGTCATGTTTCCACCCAGATCACTAGGGTGCGGCCAAAACAACCTGGGCGCGGTGCAGGAGACCGTCATCGGGCAGGACTTGCGCGTTTCTGCCTAATCTGCTATCCTTGATACCTCCCAATGATAGGGAAAGGGGAGAACCAGCATCCCGTCAACAGCCAACAGGAAGTCAAGCGCCCCATGATCAAACTGCTCATGACCTGGGATCTCCGGAACGAACTGGAACATTCCTATCTTAAGTTTGTGATGCGGGAATTTGTACCAGGGTTGATGCGCTTAGGAATACAGCCCACCGAGGTATGGTACACTGTCTTCGGCGAAGGCCCGCAGGTTCTCACCGGCGGCGTGACTGAGGATCTCGATTCCATGGAGGAGATCCTGGCCAGCGAGGAATGGCAGAAACTGGTGGCCAAGCTGACTGGCCTGGTTACCAACTTCCAGTACAAAGTCATCCGCGCCAGCGGGCGCTTCCAGTTGTAGTCGCAACATCAGTCACCGAATAGAAAAGCCCCATGGTGCGTCCCCATGGGGCTCGTGCATCACTGACAGATGTGGCGCTTAGTCATCCGACGTTTCTCCATTGGTGTCGGGCTTATCGGGCTTATCGGGCTTATCGGACTCGTCGGACTTCCTGCTACTCGGTACGCTGGTCGAGGATTTGGCTCTGTTATCGGTAACGTAGAAGCCGGAGCCTTTGAAGATGATGCCCACTGGCTGAAACACCCGATGCACGTGCCCGTTGCACTCAGGGCATATGGTCAAAGGTTCATCTGTCATATGTTGCGTACGCTCGAAACGTACACCGCAGTTCTCGCATTCATACTCATAGATGGGCATGCAGGCTTCTCCTCGCTTCGTTCTTCATCAAGAGTACATTATACTCATCTTGCAGCAAATCGGCAAAACAAGCAGGACGCTTTCGCATATGGCCGACAGGTCATCCAGGGCCTCTGGCTACGCTCTGGCCTGGCCTTTCGCTTGCTCAGGCGGGCATGCTGTTCTTTCGCGCTAGGCTATGTACGAGATGCTCACTTGGGCGATTGGGGCTTCTTGCGGGTGAGTGGTGTGTGTCTAGGTGGTGTGTGTCCATTATGAAAAGGCGAGTAGTTCTGACCTTGCTTGTGCTCATCGTGGCCATTGCCGCGCTCGCGCCCGTGACAACGGCGGCGCATCAGGCGATTCATCCGGGAGGGTTGCGGTTGCTGTCGTCTGATGTCTCGGGCGTCTCACTGGAACTGCTGACATCCTCCTATGGCGTACAGCCGCTGCAGGTGGATGGCCGGCTCTACCATGTGATCAGTGTGCCTGGCTATGGCGCCACCGGCGAGGCGGGCAAGCCTCAACTCCCCGTCCGCAGCCTACTGCTGGGCGTGCCCCCCGATGCGCATCTTTCCCTCGAAGTGACCGTGCTGGAGGAAGGGCCGCCAATGAAGGGGGTGCATGTCCAACCAGTGCCCTCTCTCGGGCCTGTGTCAGAGAAAGCTAAAGTGTCAGGGGCGTTGCTGGGCGGTGACATCGTGCATGTGATCGTGGAGGATGAGGCGACGTATGCCAGTGATGCCCTCTATCCTCCTCGAATTGCCATCACCACCGATGACGCCTACATGCGACATCAGCGCATTGTGCGTTTGGAACTCCACCCCTTCCAAGTGAATGCCCGCCGCGGCGATTTGTACCACTATCGTCGGTTGCGGGTGGCGTTGCGCTTCAACTATGACATCGAACCGCTGCCAGCCACGCGCGAACCGCTTTCCGATCCTGCCTTCGAGAACGTGTACCGTGGCGCGTTGCTCAACTACGAAAGTGCCAGAGCCTGGCGGCGACAGCCCACATCTCAGACGGCAACGCTGCGGGGGGCAGAGGTCACTGTAGCATCTTCACAGTACAAGCTTGTCGTGAAGGACGATGGCATCTCCAGGCTTTCCTATGGGGACCTGCAGGTCGCCGGCATGCCCGTGGACACACTGGATCCGCGTACCTTCCGCATCCACCACTTGGGACAGGAGTTGTCCATCTATGTGAGCGGTGAGGCGGATGGCCGCTTTGATAGCACGGATGCTATCTATTCCTACGGCCAGGCGCTGGACGGCAAGTACACCGATGCCAACGTGTACTGGCTGAGCTACGGCGTCACCAATGGCCAGCGCATGGTTCAGCGGGACGTCTCCCCGGACACAGGCAGCACGCCTGTGTCTTTCGAGGCCTCGGCCCATTCTGAGGAGAACCTGATCTACATCAGTAGCCTGCCTCATGAGGGGGATCACTGGTACTGGCAGGGCTATCAGTCTGGCAGCGTGCTGACGCGGACGTTCACCATTGCGCTGGAAGGCGTGGCCCCGGGAGCGCATATTGCTACCCTTCGCCCGCTGATCTGGGGGCATTCCTTTGACGTCGTCAATCCCGATCACCATCTGAACTTCTACATCAATGGCGCCTTCATTGGCGACGGCTACTGGGATGATTGCACTGCCTACACTGCAGAGTTGCCCTTCGACCAGGAGTTGTTGGTAAGCGGCGATAATACCATCACCATCGAAGCGCCAGGCGATACCGCTGCCGCACACGACGAGGGGTATGCCGATTGGTTCGAGATAGACTATCGGCGGACATACGAGACGGCAGGGGAGTGGTTGTCATTCGGTGGCGAGGGAAGCGGACATCAGCTCTTTGAGGTCATCGGTTGGGCAGCGGAGCCTGCGCTGCTGTTTGATGTAACCGACCCTTCCGCTCCTGTACGGCTGACAGGAGCTCAGGCCGTCTCGGCAGGGGCGAGCAGGACGCTGCGCTTCAGCGACGATGCATCGGGCGAGGTCCACTACTGGGCGGCGACGGAAGCTGGGCTGCGTCAGCCGGAGGACATCTACCTCGACGTTCCCTCTGCTCTGAGCAGTCCGACTAACGGCGCCGACTACATCGTCATCAGCCACCCCGACTTCCTGAGCAGCGTGGGGCCGTTGGCGACGTTGCGAGCCTCGCAGGGATTGCGAGTGACTGTTGTGGACGTGACCGACATCTACGACGAATTCAACTATGGGATCGTGCACCCTGATGCCATCCGAGATTTCCTCGACTGCGCCTATCATCACTGGCAGTCTCCTGGCCCGGCCTATGTGCTGCTGGTGGGCGATGGCACCTATGACCCTCGGGACTTCTTGGGCACGGGAGTGCGGACCTTCATCCCCGCCTATCTGCGCTACGTTGATCCCATTATCGGTGAGACGGCGGCGGACAACCGGTACGTGACCGTCGAGGGGGGGGACATCTTGGCGGACCTGCACATCGGCCGGCTGCCGGTGAATTCAGCAGCAGAAGCGCAGGCCGTAGTGCAGAAATTGCTCACCTACGATCAGGGTTTGCCCTCGGGCGACTGGCGTCATCGCATTCTCTTCGTCGCCGACAATGCGGACTTCGCGGGTGACTTCCCGGCACTTTCCAATAACGTTGCTGATCACCTGATACCGGACCCTTATCAGCCTCAGAAGATCTACTACATGCAAACGCATACCACTGTGGTCGAAACACGGCAGGCGATCTTGGACACCATCAACGACGGCGCGTTGATAGTCAGCTACATGGGTCATGCCGGAATCACGATGTGGGCCACAGAATTCCTCTTCAGTACTTCCAGCCTAAGCTCCCTGACAAACGGTGATCGGCTGCCGGTGATGGTGCCGATGACCAGTCTGGAAGGCTCCTTCCACCAGCCGCAGCTCTCGTCGCTGGCAGAGCGGATCGTTCGCCTGCCTGGGCACGGCGCTGTAGCCAGTTGGTCGCCCACCGGCTTGGGCGTCACGCCCGGGTATGACTATCTGCATCAGGGCTTCTACCAATCGCTGTTCGAGGATTGGAATCCGCGTCTTGGCCCGGCTACGGCGAAGGGCAAGCTCAACTTGTTTGAGGGTGATGATCGCTTTCACGACCTGATTGACACCTATGTTCTCCTTGGCGACCCGGCGATGGCAGTTGAGCTGGACTTTCCTGTGGAACCGACCGATACGCCGACGGCAACGGACACGGTGACGCCAACGCCTACTTGTACACCAACGCCAACGCCAACCGACACGCCGACGGCAAC
>CAZPMV010000025.1:0-13598 GCA_964587335.1 uncultured Anaerolineales bacterium | reverse complement strand
GACACGCCGACGGCAACAGCCACTCGCACGCCAACACCTACTCACACGCCGACGCCAACGGCGACTGACGCAGTAACGCCAACATCTACTCGCACGCCGACGCCAACGGACACGGTGACGCCAACGGACACTCGTACGCCAACACATACTCACACGCCGACGCCAACGGCGACTGACACATTTACGCCAACATCTACTCGTACGCCAACGCCTACTCACATGCCAACGCCGACCGACACGCTGACGCCTACTCGCACGCCGACATCAACGCTGACCTCAACCCCCACACCGTCGGCGACGTTGACTCCAACTCATACTCCAACGCCCACGCCCACGGGCACTCGCACGCTGACATGGACTCCGACGTCAACTCCTACTCCAACGCCGACCTCCACGGCTACTCGCTTTGTGAAACCGACTCTCACCTACACGCCGACGCCCACAGCTACCCGCACTGCGAAGCCGACTCTCACCCCCACGCCAACCGGGTTGCCGACGCCTCAGATGCGCAAAGCGTACCTGCCGCTGGCTCTCAGGTACCGCAAATGGTAGTCGGGCTGCCTAGCTCAACCCGCCACGCTGGCCCAGGAGAAGCCTGGCGAATGTTTACAGTGATTTTACAATCCGCTAACATTGCCTTTACAAAGGTGTGCGAGAATGAGAGCAGCTTTCGACAGGATGAACGTCGGAAGGAAATACAACGATGGAGGTTGAGAAAGATGTCGAAGAGAAGCAAGCTGTTTCTTGGACTGGCGCTGCTGGTTCTGCTGGTCACCTTCCCGCTCAGCGTTGCGCTGGCTCAGGAGGAAACTCCCCCGCCTGAGGAACACACCCTTACGGCCAATGGCTATGGGCTGGCCATGTTCGGCGGCAAGGGCAGCATGGACATCCACGCTCACGGTGCGAGCGTCATCTGGATCAGGGGCGCTGACATGCTGGAGATCACCGGAGATGGCGAGCGCGAGGACACGGATGACGGAGTCGTCAAGCTCACCGACTGGGAGGGGGAGATCCACGCTGAGGGGGAGCGGTTCGTCGTGCGTATGGTCGGCGGCAAGCTCGACTTCACCGCTACCGGCAAGGGGCGCGCCTTCCTTCAGGGCTACGGCACCTTCCAGGTGGGTGACCACGAAGGACGCTGGAGTTGGCGCGGCGTACACATCCCGCGGCGCCCCGTGATCCGGGAGCGGCTGCAGGGTCTGAGGGAGCGATCTGGCCTGCGGCCAGAAGGTTCCGGTCCCGTGCCAGCCCCCGACGTGGGGCCAAGGTAGTCTCGCTTTCGAGAAACACAGAGGGCCGCCACCAGGCGGGCCTCTGGCCGTGAGCAGCTACGCCAGTCGCAGGTTCGCTACCACGTCCAGGTCCCAATCGGCCCGATCCCCGGCCAGGAAGCGGTAGTGTCCGGCAGCGGCGATCATGGCCGCGTTGTCTGTGCAGAGTAAGATGGGCGGCACCCGCACGGGCACAGCCAGCCGTTCCCGCATTACCTCCCGCAGGCGTGCGTTTGCCGCCACGCCGCCGCATACGCACACCTGGGCCACTTCGAACGATTCCGCCGCGTGGCGGGTCTTTTCCACCAGCACATCCACCACCGCTTCCTGGAAGCTGGCCGCCAGATCACTGACAGGCAGCGTTGCCGGATCCAGCCCTCGCACCACCCGCAGAACTGCGGTCTTCAGTCCGCTGAAGCTGAAGTTGTAGACGTGCTCCGGCCGTTTCGCCAGCGCGCGGGGGAAGTCGAAGGCTGTACGGTCGCCGCCGGCAGTCGCAGCCTGAATAGCAGGCCCTCCCGGGTAGGCCAGGCCCAGCAATCGAGCCACCTTGTCGAACGCTTCACCCGCCGCATCGTCCAGCGTGCCGCCCAGCCGTTCGTATTGGCCGTGCCCTTGCATCAGTAGCAGCTCCGTGTGTCCGCCGGACACAACGAGCACCAGCAGCGGAAAGGCCTGCCTTGCTGCGTCCAGCTTGGGCAAACTGACGGTCTCCTCGCTCTCCACCTCCAGCCAGTTGGCGTAGACGTGTCCTTCCAGGTGATTGATGCCGACGAGCGGCAATCCCCGCATCCAGGTCAGCCCCTTGGCCGCGTTCACTCCCACCAGCAGCGAGCCCGCCAGCCCCGGCCCGTAGGTTACCGCCACTGCATCCAGTGCCTCCCAGTCCGTTCCCGCTTGCTCCAGCGCCTGCTTGATCACGGGGTAGATCGCGACCATGTGCTGGCGGGAGGCTACCTCTGGGTAGACGCCGCCGTAGGGGCGGTGCAGTTCCACCTGCGAGGCAACGACGTTAGACACAATGTGCCGGCCATCGGCCACCACCGCGGCTGCGGTCTCATCACATGATGTTTCGATACCCAAGATGTACGTCATCGCTGGGTCTACACCTTCTTCCGCTTCCAGCGGCCCAAGCGGAACCAGGCGACGAACAGCAGTCCGTTCGCCAGGTTGGCAATGGCCCGGCCGGCCCACACGCCGCTGATGCCCAGGTTTGTCCAGCGAGCGAGGCCGTAGGCGAGTGGTGCTTCCAGGCACCACAAGGTCAACAGGTTGACGGCCATGGGTGGCACGGTATCGCCAGCCCCGGCGAAACTGCGGCCCAGCACGATCCCCACCGCGCTGGCAATCAGCGAGGGGGCGATAGTGCGCAGGGCGTTTGCTCCGATGTCCACCACCTGGGGCGTGGGGTCGAAGAAAGCCACCAGAGGGCGGGCGAAGGTGAGGAACAGCGCGGTCATGATGGCCATCAGTGTCGCGTTGTAGGCTGTCACCCACCAGGCGCTCCGCTCAGCGCGGCCAGGTTGCCCGGCGCCCAGGTTCTGGCCCACCAGGGTGCTGGCCGCGTTGCCCAGGCCGAAACCAGGGATGAGGGCGATGATCAGGATGCGGTTGGCGACGCCGTAGCCCGCTGTGGCGAAGGTGCCGTACAGCCCGACGATTCCCAGGATCACCAGCCGCGAAGATGAGCGCAGAACCATCTGCACCGTGCTGGGCAGGGCAATCCGGATGATCCGCCACATGAGGGGGAAATCAGGTTTCAGGTCGCGCAGGCTTATGCTGATGTGAGCGCGGCGGCGCAGCAGGATGATCGTTTGGAAGAGTACACCGGCGCCCGCCCCCAGCACGGTGGCCCAGGCCGAACCGCTTACCCCCAGGCCTGGGAGGGCGCCCAATCCGAAGATGAGGAGAGGTTCCAGCAAGATCGTCAGTGTGTTGCTCAGGATCAGAACGTGCATGGCTAGCCTGGCCTCGCCGGCCCCGCGCAGGAGGGAATTGATCATGTAGATCATCACCAGGGTGAACATGCCGCCGAAGGTGATGCGCAGAAAAGAGAGGCTCAGGGGTAGGACTTCGGCGTCGGCCCCCATCAGGCGGAGCAGTGGCTCGGCCAGGAGAATGCCCGCCGCGCCCAGGAGCAGCGAGATGCCGATGCCCAGTAAGACGACCTGCGCCGTAGCGTGGTCGGCCGCTTCCCGATCTCCCTCGCCGATGCGCCGGGCCACCAGCGCCAGTCCGCCCACGCCCAGGCCGCTGGAGAGGCTGTTGATCACCCAGCGAATGGCGCTGCTGATGGTCAGCGCGGCCAGCGCCACCGACCCTAGCCGGCCCACCCAGAAGGTGTCCACTGTGAAGGTCAGGCTGGCCATGGCCATCTCGATGGTCATGGGCAGACCCAGGATCCAGATGCTGCGATGAATGCTGCCGGCAGTGTAGTCCTGCCGGGCGGCTAGCTGTTGTGTCATGCTGTGGAGCTCACGGAGAAGTGCCCGGCAGGCTGAGTTGTTCGCCCAACGGTTCGTGGTCGGGCATTGCTTTGCGGCCGATGTCGTTCATGGCCGATCGAGCTAGGCGGTCGGCGCGCATGTTGCCCGGATCGCCAGCGTGCCCCTTCACCCAATGCCAATGCACGTCGTGTGGCTCCTGCGCCTCCAACAGCGCCAGCCACAGGTCTTGGTTCTTCACGCGCTTCCTGCCTGCCGTGCGCCAACCATTTTGCCGCCAGCGGGGCAACCACTCGGTGATTCCCCGTCGAAGGTACTCGGAATCGGTGTGCAGGTGAACGACGCAAGCCCGCTCCAGTGCGCGCAGCGCTTCGATGGCGGCGCGCAGTTCCATACGGTTGTTGGTGGTGTCCGAGGCGCCGCCACGCAGCACTTTCGTGCTCCGATCATGGCGCAGGATGGCCGCCCAGCCTCCCGGCCCCGGATTGCCTTTACACGCGCCGTCGGTGTAGATGATGACGGGGGACTTGTTGGATGGTGTGTTGTCTGCTTTCATTGTGCTCCTGTGCCCCACTTCGTGCTCCCCAGGGTTTCTCGCGCACCTGGCCGGGGATGGGCCAACCACGCTGCCGGGCGATGCTTGCCAGCCGCTCCTCAGGGGAAACGGCCACCGGATGGCCCACGGCCTCCAGCAGCGATAGATCATAGATGCTGTCGGCGTAGGCGTAGGAGGCAGCCAGGTCAATGATGCGGGTATTAAACCACAATACCGCCCACGTGTCAACACCGAACGCACTGGCCGTTTGACATAGCGCCGAAAGAGATGCATAATGGTTGGAGTGGTGGACACTCACGTTCGAAAGGACTGCCGCGTCGCCGTCATTTTTGACTATGCACAAGACACACTCGGCCAACCGCCAATCGCACACGTCTTCGCGTGGAGCTACGCCGCAGCTTCCGCCGCCGATTCTGGTCACCGAAGCCGCTCAGTTCCAGCAGTTGCTGCGGGAACTTCGGCGTCAGCCGGTCGTGGCTGTGGATACCGAATCAGATAGCCTCTTCTCCTACTACTACAAGGTCTGCCTGATCCAGCTCTCCGTGCCCGAGGCCGACTACCTGGTGGATCCCCTGGTGCTGCGAGACGTTACGCCGCTGGGCTCCCTCTTCGCCAACCCGACTGTGCAGAAGGTATTCCACGCTGCTGACAGCGACATTGTGGTGCTCAAGCGGGACTACGGTTTCACGTTCGCCAACATCTTCGACACGTTATGGTCGGCCCGTATCCTGGGCTGGAGGAATCTGAACCTAGCCGCCATCCTCAAGGAACGGTTCGGGATCAGGTTGGACAAGCGTGCTCAGCGCACCAACTGGGGACGAAGGCCCCTCGCCCCTGAGCAACTGGCCTACGCTCGGTTGGACAGCCGTTACCTGCTACCACTGCGGGAGATGCAGATCGCTGAACTCACCGCCAGATCGCGGATGGAGGAGGCAAGCGAGGCTTTCGGCCGTTTGCTGGGCATGGAATGGGAAGAGAAGCCCTTTGACCCCGATGGCTTCTGGCGGATGAATGGAGCGCGGGATCTGTCGCCGCGGGCGCTGGCGGTGCTGCGGGAACTGTACCTCTGGCGGGAGGAGCGAGCACAGCAGCTAGACCGCCCCCTCTTCAAGGTGGTGGGGGACAGGACGCTGCTGCAACTGGCCGAGGAGCGCCCAGGCGACCCCCAGGCACTGCGACAGATTCCAGGGATGAGCCGCAACCAGGTGAAGTGGCATGGGCGCGACATTCTCACGGCCATCGCCCAAGGACAGCAGTCCCCGGTTCCGCAACCGCATGTCCGGCGTCGGAACAACAGGGTCAAGTATCTTGACAAAGCGGCGCTGGCTTGTTATGAAGCGCTGCGAGCTTGGCGCAATACCAGGGCTGCCGAACGAGGCATAGACCCCGACGTGGTGCTGAGTAACGCGGAGCTCAGGTCCATCGCCCAACGGGCTCCGAAGACGCTGGAAGAACTGGCAGAGATCGAGGCCTTGGGGCCCTGGCGGCGAGAAACCTATGGGCAGGAGCTTCTGAGCATCTTGGCGAGCGCCACACCCTGAAGGACGGGGCCTTATCGTCTACCAGCGGGGGTTTGTCGCCTTGCGGCGCTGACGCGCAGCAGTCCCCAAAGAACGACTGCCAACAGCAGACCCAACGAGGCTGCGGTGATTGCCTTCCCCAACCTGCGCACGGGCGTATCCTCGAACCGCAATAACAGATATCCTTCTCCCTGCGGCAGCGGCACGACGATTCGAGCCAGCGGCCCCTCTTCTCGCTCCACCGGCAATTCCTGCACCGGCTGGCCGTTTTCCCCGTCGAGAAGCCAGGCACGCCAGCCTGGGAACCAAAAGCGATTGAAGAGAACGCTCTGCTGTTCATCTCCAGCGTGGAACCACATTTCCTCGTGGGCGCTGCCCAGTTCCAGCGAATGCACGGCCAACGTTTCGTTCTGCGGCACCTTGCTGTAGTCGACCTTTGTCGTCACAGGCTGGCCCTGCACGTAGGCTTCGGCCATTGAAGACCACTGGGGGAGGCGCTCGGGATCCACCCAGGCGGTGATGCCGGTCATCTCGTTGCTGCTGCGCTGGAAGCGCATCAGCGCGGCATAGGAGACGGGGCCCTGCTCTGGCGTCGGCTCGCGCACCTCGACCCGCAGGTAGGGAGCGCTGCCGAGGATGAGCAGGGCGACCAGGATAAGCGTGGACAGACGTGGTTTCGGGTGTTGCGTCTCCGGTTCAGGCCTGAGGCTGGTGACCGAACCAGCGAGCACGGCCAGCGGCACGGTAGCCAGCATCAGGTAGCGCCAGGGGAACTGGGCAAAGCTAACAACCGGCAGGTGACGCCAGGCCCAGGCCGAGGCGGGCAGTGTGAGTGTGATAAGGATCACGGCCAGCAATTGGAAGAAGCGCAGCTCGCGGCGCACATTGGCCCAACGTGCCCGCGCTGCCACTAGCAGCGAGAGGATGGCCAACGCCACCGGCACGATGCCCAGTTGGTAACTCAACGCGCCTTCAGCGATGTCATCAGGCCCAGGCTGACTGATGCCGAAGCCCCAGGCGGGGCTGAAGAGTTGGTGCGGATAGACGAAGTGCGCGAAGGGGTCGTAGTAGCCGCCGAACCACTGCTCCTGGTTGACGAATGTCCGCTCGGCCAGCGCAGGCAGTGCGAAGGCCGCGCTGAGCCCCAGGCCAAGCAACAGCGCCAAAGCCGCCGGCAGCGCGATGCGCGTTGCATTAGCCAGCAGCGGCAGTATCGACTGGCGGGAAACCTCTCGCAGTGGCTGGTCGGCGTTCAACTTGGCCAAGAGAAGCACCAACAGGTAGGCTGCCAGCAGTGGTGTGAAGATCAGCGTCACCAGGTTGCTGGTAACCATCAGGCCGGCGTAAGCCAGCGCCAGACCGACCACCGCCGCCAGCCGCGGTCGCCGCACCGTGGAACGTGCTCCCCAGAGGATCAGGGGCAAGAAGACCATGGCCACCGATTCGGCAAGCGCCGCCCGCACATACAGGTTGACCAGGTGGTACGGCACGTAGACATAGGCTACAGCAGCCACCAGTCCCGCCGCCCGGCCCAGCCAACTGCGCACGAAGCCGTACATCGCCAGCGCCGAACCGATGATGGAAAGGGCAAAGAGCACCTCTACCGTCGCCGTCCAGCCCACGCCCAGGAAATGGTGTATCAACTCGCCGCCAAACGAGGCCAGCGGGCCATATATAATGAAGAAAGGATAGCCGTAACCGAAGGCAAAGTCGGGCGACCAGCGTGAGAACCAGATGCCGTCCTGCACCGAGCGGTCGTACTCAAACAGGAAGTACACGTTGTGCCGCGCGTCGTGTGCGCCCCAGAAGTAGCCCGGAGCCAGGTAGGGGCCGATGGCGAAGGCGCAGAGCAGGATCACCAACACCACATGAGCGGATCCCAGTGGCTTCAGGGACTTGAGATTGGAGATTGGAGGTTGGGGATTGGAGTTCATGGTCTGTTCCTGACGACCACCTTGTTGTCGTCTCCGACCCGCATTCGGTCGCCTGTTTGCCAGTCGTACAGGCCCAGGTTGAGGTGATAGTCCCCAGACGGGCCATCGGCTTCGATGCGCAGTTGGTAGCGATCCTCAATGATCTCTCCCACCTGCCACTGCGACGTGGGGTACTCCCCAGATTGCGGCTGCGTGTCCTGCTGGCCCCAGCGCTGCTCCGTTTCATCCAGGGCATGCACGAACACGGTGTAGTCCTTCGTTAGCGGGCGCAGTGGTTGCCAGCGGACATAGAGCTGCACTGCCCGCCCTGGCTGCAATGGGCCTTCCACCTGCGCGTCGAGCAGCAGGAGTTCATTCTCGCCCAGCACGGCCAGCGGCGCGGCCTCCGGCTCGTAGCGAGTGGTGAGCGGCTGCAGATAGCTGT
This sequence comes from uncultured Anaerolineales bacterium, assembly GCA_964587335.1. Lineage (GTDB taxonomy): Bacteria > Chloroflexota > Anaerolineae > UBA3071 > UBA3071 > UBA3071. The sequence goes on along the minus strand of CAZPMV010000025.1, from coordinate 5,449 downwards.
AGCTGGCCAGCAGCGTGAGGGCGATCACTGCCGCCCACAGCGGCAGGCTCTCTCTCCAGTCCATCTGTCCAAGGCCCAGGGTCACCACTGAACCACCCAACAGCCCCAGGAACGGTCCCACCAGCGTCAGCAGTTGCCAGGGGTAGGTGAGCGTGCGGCTGGCTTGTGCGAGTCCTGGCAGTCGCCACAACGGCGCGGCCCAGGTCAGCGTGAGGAAGGTCACCACGAGGGCAATCGCGAGGCTGGTCCACATAGCAGCCTGTAGGGGAGCCTGTAGGGGCAGGTCTGAGACCTGCCCCTGCGTGTCAGTCCCACGGTTCAGCGTCGAGCCGTCGACCAGCAAGAAAACCGCCACCGCCGCCAGGCCAACGGCGATCAGGCCGATCTGCATGGGGAAATCATCTTGCCAGCCGGGAATGCTGACCCCATGCCCCCAGGCAGCCGAAAGCAGTTGGAAAGGGTAGACGAAGTGTTCGCTGAAGGCGATAGGCGTTCTGCCCAATCCGTGGGCCGCAGCCAGAGGCCACAGCCCGACTGCACCGAGAAGCAAGCCGCCCAGCACGCCAGCGACGATCAAGGCCCAACGGCGACTGCGCAGCACCAGTCCGTAGGCCAGCAGCGCCAGCGCTGCCCAAAGCGACAGCCCTGGCTGCGTCCATGCCAGCAATGCCACGCCGATGACCACCAGTGCCGCGCTCGGGCGGTGACCATCCAGCAGCCGTTGCAACGCCCATAGCGTCCATGGGAGGAGGCCGAAGAAAAGCGCCTCGGCCAGCGCGCCGCGCACGTAGATCGTTGCCAGCACATAGGGCCAGCAAGCATACACCAGCGCGGCCAGCAGAGCGCCACGATCATCCAGCACCCGCCGCGTCCAGCCGTACATCCCCGCCGCGCCCAGCACCAGCCCCAGGCCGAAGATGAGCTTCACTGCCGTGACGCCGCCTGCCCCGAGCCAGCTTGTCGCTTCAGCCAGGAAGTATGGCAGCGGCCCCTCGCCGCGCAGCAGGTCGAACTCCCGACCCACGACGGGGGCCCAGGACAGGCCGCAGCGCTGCGCTTCCAGGTTGTACAGATTGAACACGGGCAGGAGGCCGCTGTGCGCCTGGAAGTAGCCTGGATAAGTCAGCGGCGCGCAGACTAGCAAGCTGAGAAGCAACAGGAGCAGCCAGTGGGGATCAAACTGAAGTCGGTGAGTGTTTCCGCCTATCTTGCGCAACATGGTGTGATTATAGCACAGCCCCGAGGCTACACAAAAAACCAAACGTGTTGTGTGCTGGGTGACCGAACACGCAACGCGCGGTACGTCCGCGCAGGTTCCAAGAGCGCCTGGCGTGTCACGGTCGAGAAACGAACAAGGATCGCATCTGCGGTGCGGAGAGGATGGCCTCTAGCACGCCGCCAGCGATGGCCAGCGACTTGTCGGAGATGGAGAAGCAATGCTGGCTTATGGCGCGCGGATCTACGTCGCCGATTTTCATCCCCTGTGTGAGCGGCACGCTCTCGTGGATCAGTCCCCGCAGCACACCAGCGAAGGGAGCGACCACCTCCTGGCCATTCACCGTGGCGACGACTTCGCCTGCCTCCACTCGGTTGCCGATGGCCTGGCGAGGATACAGCCGCCCGGCGCAGGGTGAGCGCAGCACCCGCCTTGCCGTCTGACCACCGACTTGTCCCGGCACTCCCGTGTCAGCCATGGCTGAGCCGCTCCAGAGCACCCGCCCCAGGTCGTGGCCGCGGTTCGTTTCCACTACGGCGTGACAGTCCACGTCAACAACGAAGCCAGGCCCCAGAGCAATGACCAGCGGTGCGTCCTCCAGGCGCGTGCCGGTGTTGGCTTTGGTCATGATAGCATCCACGAGCACGGCTGGACGCAGCGCGACGCGGCAAGCCGCCTGTGGGTCCACCAACACGGGGATGATGCCCGCAACCAGCGCGGCGCTGGCGGCTGCGACATCATCCACTCGTCGGGCAGTTACGCCATGCAGCGTCATCTCGCCACCGTAGACCGCTTGGGCAAAGGCCACACCCCGTCGCACAGCCAGTGGCCGGCCGATTTCGGTCATCACCACGGTAAAGCCACAGCAGTGCAGCCGATAGGCCAGGCCGGAGGCCAAATCTCCCGCACCTTTGATGAGCACCAGAACACGTTGAAAAGGCATCGTCACGCTCACTTGACAACTAGCCGGACTCGCGTATAATCTTGTTTACGAAGATACGAGGGCCAGACAGGGGATGGGAACATGAAATCTGTATACATCAGCGATGAACTGCATCGGCAAGCGAAAATCCGAGCCGCAGAGGAAGGCAGGACACTGCGGGAGTTCGTAGAAGAGAATGTGAAGTGCGGCCTCCAGGCGAAGCCAGCGGCAGCCCGCCAAGTGATACGTGAACGGGCTATCACTTATGAGGTCGAGAGGCCGGTTCTCGTGGAAGCTACTCCCCCTCTGGCCTCCGATGCCCCTCTGGCAGCGATGGAGGCACAAGGCTTCGTTATTCGAGGCGAGCGCTTGGAGGAGATACTGAACGCCACGTTCGCCCGCATCTGGCAGCAGTTGGGTGTGGAACCTCCTGCGGGGCCGCCACCCAGCGTCGAGGAGATACGAGACATCGTCGCCCGCTATCAAGCTGAACACCCCGAGGCGCCATCCCTATCCGAGCTCGTCATTCAGATGCGTGAGGAGTTCTGATCGTGCTAGTGTGCTACCTGGATGCCAGTGCCTGGGCGAAGCGCTATACTCGCGAACCCGGTTGTAGTGTGATAGATCTACTGATGGATGAACTTGCGACCTCCGACGATGCTTTGCTTCTGATCAGTGGTGTGGCCTATGCCGAGACTGTCGCCACCGCAAACCGCTTCCGCCACCGTACCGGTATGTCCGATGAAGATTTCGTTCTCCTTTTGCAGCGTATCCGTCAGGATTTGGCGAGAACCACTTGGATTCCCATCACCGATCGGAACTTTCGCGACGCTGTTGACCTGATTCTCACCCACAACATCAATTCGTCAGACGCAGCGCAGTTGGCCACCATCCAGCGCTTGCCGGTCGTTTGGACTGCTGAAGCATCTCATCAAGTCTACGTGGTCTCCGCTGACAAGCGAATGCTGCGCGCCGCTAGGCGAGAAGGGCTCAAGACACTCGATCCCGAAATTGCTACGCTTCGAGAAACACTCGATCTTCTCACCAACAAGGGCGACTAGCTGGCCCGAACTGCTGTCTGCAACCCTCTCCACACCCGCTCGGGGGTCAGCGGTAGAGAGCTGAAACGCACGCCAGTAGCATCGTGCACACCGCTGACCACAGCCGGCGCCACGCAGATGAAGGGCATCTCCCCCATGCCGCGCACGCCCCAGGGGCCAATGGGGTCGGGATACTCCAACACCAGCGACTTCACCTCCTCGGGCATGTCCAGGGAGGTAGGGATGAGATAGGTGCTTAGCTGCGGCGTGAGCACCTGGCCGTCCTTCACCTGAAAATCCTCCAGCAGCGCCCAGCCGAGCGCCTGCATCACTGCTCCCTCGATCTGTCCCTCGACGAGCAGCGGGTTGACTGCGCGGCCCACGTCGTTGGCCGTGGTGACCTTGAGCACCCGAATCTGACCCGTTTCAGCGTCCACCTCTAGTTCGATCGCCTGGGCCAGGTAGCCGTAGGTGATGTTGGGCACGCATTCGCCAGTCTCCGGATCATAGGGTGTGGTGGCGGGAGCATGCCAGGTGTAGGAGGCGATAGCCGGACGCTTCTCGTCCCGCCAGAACTGCAGCGCCAGATCGGCTGCGCCGCGGATGGCGTGGCCGGCCATGAAGGTCATGCGGCTGGCAGACGCACTACCGGAGTCGTCCGAGGTGGCCGTGTCGGACATGACCAGCCGCACTTTCTCTGGTGGCACACCCAGCGCTTCGGCGGCCATCTGCGCCAGAACCGTGTGGGTACCTTGCCCGACCTCCGCCGCGGCGTGGCGCAGCACCACCTCCTCGATCTCCGCCTCGCCGTGCAACTCGATGGTCGCCGAGCATCGCTCCGGCGAGCCGAAGCTGAAGGCGACGTTCTTCAGGCCGCAGGCGAATCCGATGCCCCGACCGTCGGCGAAATCAGGCTTCTGCCAACTCCCTTCCTCTTGCTTGTACCCTGCTGCTTCGGCACACCGCTCGATCACAGGCGCAATGCTCACGCCTTCCGGTACCGGTGACTGCGAGGCCAGCAGAGATCCTTCGCGCAGGCAGTTACGCAGCCGGATGGTAATGGGATCGAGCCCCAGTTTCTCAGCCAGGCGATCTATCTGCTGTTCGGCGGCGAAGATGGCCTGGGGTGCACCAAAGCCGCGGAAGGCACCGGCGGCGACGTTGTTGGTGTACACGGCGTAGCTGTCTACATGGACGTTGGGAATGTCGTACACGCCGATGGCCATCAGGTTGGCGTTAGCCAGTACTTTGTTGCTGGTGTAGCAATAGGCGCCAGCGTCCGATACCAGCTCTGCCTGTACAGCGATGATCCGGCCACTGCTCTTGGCTCCCCACTTGTGTCGCATGAAATACTGGTGTCGTTTGCAGTGGCCGATGATGGATTCCTCGCGGCTCCAGATGATCTTCACCGGCCGGTGGAGCTTCCAGGCGGCCAACGCCAGGATGATCTGCACTGACATATCCTCCCGCCCGCCGAAGGCTCCACCGATAGCCGGATAGATGACCCGCACCTGCTCATCGGGCAGCCCCAGCGCATGGGCGATTTGTTCGCCATCTCTGTGCGCATGTTGCCCGGCCACCTGCACCGTGACCCGGCCCTCCTCGTCAATGTAGGCCAGTCCCGCCTCCGGTTGCAGGTAGGCGTGTTCCTGCATCGGCGTGAAGTACTCCCCCTCGACGATGACGTCCGCCTCGGCAAACGCCGCCTCCACGTCTCCCTTGCGGATGAGGTACTGGGCGACGATGTTGCCGGGTTTGTCGGGGTGAATCTGGACAGCATCGGGCCTCATCGCCTCCCGCGGGTCGGTGATGACCGGCAGGTCTTCGTACTCCACGCCAATGAGATCACGGGCTGCCGCGGCTGCCTTCTCCGTTTCTGCTACCACCAGCGCCACCTGGTCACCGACGAAGCGTACCACATCGGCGCCGGGCTTGTCGCTGCCCGGCCCACACAGCACCGGCTGGTCGTTCATCATGAGCCCATACTCATTGACGGGCACATCCCTGGCTGTGAACACAGCCACTACACCAGTGCAAGCTTCCGCCTGGCTGGTGTCGATGGACAGGATGCGGGCGTGCGGCCGGTTGGCGAAGAGCACCTTCATGTGCAGCATCCCGGGCATGGCCAGGTCGCCGGGGTACAGCGCCTGGCCGGTGACCTTAGCCTGGGCGTCTACGCGACGGGTAGATTGACCGATGGTTTTTGTCGTCATGTTCATCCTTGAACCTCAGCGAACACGATCCTGTTTGTCTTCTATCTGTACAATATTC
>CAZPMV010000024.1:11636-19600 GCA_964587335.1 uncultured Anaerolineales bacterium | reverse complement strand
GGGGCAGGTCTCAGACCTGCCCCTACTTCAACAACCGGCCTACCAGCCAGCGGCCCAGCGTCGCCAGCAGGTCCGTGGGCAGGTAGCGGCTGCACGCCTCGTCGAAGAGGATACGCGCCGAGGCCGGAAACTCCTCGTCTCCCTCCCAGAGCACGGCCGCCAGCCAGATGTGGGGCAATGCCTGGAATCCGTACGATGCGTCGCCCATCGGCTCCTTCCTCCCGCCGGACTGCTCCGCTGCACGGCGGAAGGCGGGCAGATCATTTCCCAGCCTCTGCGCGATCTGGTCAGGCGCATACCCCTGGAACGCTCGATGGTAGAAGCCGCCATCGGGCAACTCGCGGAAGGAAAGCCAGCTACCTGCAGGCGGCGTGCCGTCGGCGTTGCGCAGGTAGGTGAGCAGCAGCACCTGCACGTCCGCCCGCGCGTCGCTCCCATCCTCGACTCGTCGGACGGACGCCTGGGGCCAGGCGACGGCATATTCCTCGCCCAGCAAGCGCAGGCGGATGTCGCTGCCTTGCAATTCGGGCCATTCGGCCCCTGCCCGCACGGCCAGCAGTCGTCCGTCCATTCCCTGCAATTCCTCTTGCAGTCGGGCGATGGTGGGCAGCAAGAGGTCCCTGCGTTTCTGTAGCATCTCGTTAACTGCAATCATCAGAACTCCCGTGTGCCATCTCTGGAACCACCTCTGGCATCTCTGGAACTACCATCTCTGGAACCACCATCACGGGGCAGTTGGCCGCCAACAGGATGTCTGCTCTCAGGTCATCCACTAGGCGAGCATTCAGACCAGGGGTAACATGAGCCCCGGTTACTAACAGGTCGTGTCGGCCCTCCCGGACTTCGGCGATGATCTCGTCCAGCACCAAGCCGTGCCGAACCACCGCGCGGCCCCCCTGTCCCTCTGCCGCCAACAGGTGCAGCATTTGGCTGAGATGCACTCCCTCTCGCGAGCCATGCTCAATCAGTTCCTGCGCCGACGCCTCCAGGTCGTCTGACACAGCGTCTTCGGCCAGCACCACTTGGGACATCACATGGAGCAACGTGATCGAGGCCCCCAATGCCCGGGCCAGGCGGCCGGCGAACCGGACAGTGTACTCGCTCGTGGGGCCAGCGGAGGTGCAAACCAGGAAACGGCTGAGGTCACGAGCGCGGCCTTTGACCACCAGGACAGAGGTGGGGACATGCTCGGTGACATGCAGCGCCACCGAGCCTAGCAGCAGCCGCTTCACTCCCCGTCGGCCCCGGCTACCGATGATCACCAGGTCATACGGAGCGGCCTTGGCCTGAAGAACCACCTGCTCGGCCATCCGCCCGGTCCGCCAATGAATGACGGCCGGAATCCCTGCCGCTCCCAGGTCGGCAGCAGTTGCCTCGGCCATGCGGCGGGTCTTTTCCTCTCTGTCGCCTTGGGCCCGGTCGCCCTCCGCTACGGCTAGAATGTCCACAGCGCTTGCTGCCCTCAGCGCGACACGTTTTCCGAGCTCCAGCGCTCGGGCGGCATGGGAAGAACCGTCGGTGGAGAGCAGAATCTTCATTGCCTTTGCCTTTGCCCTTCTACCTCGCGACACGCTCTCTGGGTTCCAGCGCTCGGGTGGCATGGGAAGAACCGTCGGGGGAGAGCAGAATCCTCATTGCCTCTGCCTTTCTACCCCCCATTTCACAGCAAGATAAGTATCACAGGGATGACAATGATGATGACCAGGAAGAGAGCGAAGTTCCTGCGCTCCCGGGTGATCCAGGCCAGCGCACGCGAGACAGCCCTTTCGTAGGGCCGGTAGGCTAACAGAACGATGGGCAGGGAGACCAAGGCGGCGCAGGCAGCATAGGTCATCACCACAGCCACCGCCCGGGGGTCCCCCAGCAGCGCCGCCGCGACCAGTGTGTCCACCATAGTGGAGATGTTCGCTCCCAGGATGTAGGGGATGATGTTCTCCTGACGTATGTAGCCGCGAGTGGAGAGCGGGACCAGGATACCCACCGAGATGGAGACGGACATCGTCACCAGAGTGACCGCCAATCCCATCAGGAACATGATCCCGGGGCGGTAGATCAGGCGCGGGATCTGGTCGAAGCCCGTTTTCTCCAGGTGAAACTTGGGCAGGACCTGGTCGAACAGACGGAAGGAGAACATCGCCAGCCCCACCCCAACGGCGAAAAGCGCCCAGGCGGGAAGGAAGGTTGCGAGAGGGCCGACGAGTGGTTCCAGTCCCCTGTCGATGCCGCCCGCTAGCCTTTCCAGCGCGGGAAGAGAAATGCGGTGGAACCAACCCCGGCTCAGCATCATCAGTCCCATTGGCACGGCCAGCAATTGGATCGAGCCGGTAAGTATCATGGAGAGGACGCCGGGAGTGAGCGCCGTCCAGCGCTTGTGTCCTCTGAGGGCGTAGATGAAGCCAACCAGCAGAACGATGGAGCAGGCGCCGAGGCGGGAACCAGCAACCATGGTGAAGGTCTGGAGCGTTGACAGCGCGTTGGCATTCAACAGGGTCACTCCCGCAGCCGCCGCTGGCGATCCGCTCAGAACCAAGTAGGCCATCAGCCAACCGAGCCCCATGCTGTCGGCGATGTTGGTGATTTCCAGGCGGCCTCGCAGAAACGGCGCTAGTCCCCCTGCTCCCTCTTTCATCAATTCCAGGGCGAGGACGAAGAGCAGGAGTCCGGAGATCGCCAGCACAGGTTTCTTCCATTTTGGCCGTCTGTTCTTCTGCTTTCCCATGTACGGCTCCGCCTGCTTGGAGGGTGCCTACCAGAAGGGGCAGGTCTGAGACCCGCCCCTGCCGGGGTTTTCGGATCGGGTCTCTCCGGCTGGCCTTCCTGCTCGTTCCTTATCCTATCACTTGCCGGAAGACCCGCAGCAGGTTGCCGCCGAGGATGCCCCTGATTGCGGTGGCCTCATAGCCGCGGGCAAGCAACCCCGCTGTCAGCGCTGGCAGGCGCGTGACATCCTCCATGCCCACCAGATTGCCCCGCTCGTAGCCATCGAAGTCGGAACCCAGCGCCACGTGGTCGATTCCCATCACCGCTACCAGGTGGTCAATGTGCTCCAGAAAATCATCCCGTGAAGAGCCTGGCCAGGGATCGCGGATGAACCAGGGCACAAAGGTAGCGCAGATCACGCCCCCCTTGGCGGCGATGGCCTCCAGTTGTGCATCGCTCAGGTTGCGGACGTGGTCGCATAGAGCACGGGCGTTGCTGTGGGAAGCGATGATCGGCTGTTCACTCAGGATCAACACGTCTCGCAGGCCCTGCTCGGTCAGGTGACTGACGTCGATCATGATTCCCAGCCGGTTGCATTCCTTCACTACCTGCACGCCAAAACTGGTCAATCCGCCTGGCCGTCCACCGACTTTCACCCCATCGCAGGCGGCGTTGCGATGGTCCCAGGCCAGCCCCAGGTTGCGCACTCCCAGGCGATAGAAGCAGCGCAGCACCTCGATGCTGCCATCAAGAGCTTCGGCTCCTTCTAGCCCCAGCACTCCGGCCACTTGTCCTACCCGCTTGGCCTCCTCGATATCCGCCGCACAAGTGGCGAGCATCAAGCAGTCCGGATTCGCCTCCATCTCTCGGTAGAAGGTGTCCAATCGCTGCAAACCGTGCCGCGTGGCCCCATGTCGTTGGTAATGCTCAGGCACGAAGCAGGCAAAGATCTGTGCGCTGATGCCTGCTTCCTTCATGCGCGGCAAGTCAGTATGCCCTTTATCTGAGCGCTCGCCCAGGCAGCGGACGCCGGCCAGCACCTTGCCCAGCGTGTCGCAGTGGGCATCAAAGATGAGCGCGTCATGGTGCAGGGCGAGGGGGTCGAGCAGTTGGGTGGTGCTCATCGCAGCACATCCAGTGCCACTCTGGCCAACGTCGGCAGATGGAGCAACATGTTAGTGTAGCTAGCGTTAGCCATAGGGCAGGCGCACTCGCCGGCGGCGATGCTGCGCCGCAGCCGCGCCATTTCTCCATCTTCACCCTTGCCAAACCAGATGGGGGCCAGGTCGTAGCCCGTCTTCCGCAGGTTGCCCACGGGCTGGGCGCGAACACAGCAGGTCCAGACGTCGCCATCGGGGGCGATGTGGCCGCTGGCCCAGCCGGCGTAGCAGGGGATGACCTGGCGCTGCTCTTGCAGCACTCGCTTGGCAAGCTGATAATACTGCGCCCGAAAAGCTTGGGTGACCCGAGCCAGCCCGCGGGCTGGGCTGCGGCGTGCCTCTGCGCTCAGGAAATCGGCCACAGGTGCGTACCCTTCGGCGGATGGCGTGATCTCCCAGCCCACCGTGTCCAGTTCCACACGCTCCTCGGCCACTTCGGTGATGTAGGAATCCGGCTCCAAGGCCTGCAACCCCTCGTGTATCTGTCGGAAGTGCTCGACGTTGAAGCGGGAGATAACGGTATGCACGCTGAGGATGAGGTTGGGATGTGCAGCTTGCAGTTCCTTGAGTGCTTGCCACGTCTTCATCGCTCGCTTGTAGTTCCCCGGCACGCCGCGGATGCGGTCGTGTTCCTTTCCAAGAGCATCCAGCGATAGGTTGAGACCGATCTTGCTGTCAGGGCAGGCAGCGCAGATGCGAGCGGTGGTGGCGGCAATACGTTCGCTCAGCAGGCCGTTGGTGGGAATGGTGATCACCGCAGGCCGGCATTCCTCGTAGGCAGCGATGACCAGGTCGGCGAAGTCGGCGCGCAGGTAGGGCTCGCCGCCGGTGAAGGTCAGGTAGAAGACCGTGCGGCCCAGATTGTGGAACACCTGTCGCCACTCGTCCAGGGTCATATCGTCGGCCGATTTGCGCCACACGCCGCAGGTGCGGCAGCGGGAGTTGCAGCGGTAGCTGACGCTGATCACCAGACTGAAAGGATAAAGCTTGGGCCATCCGAGCTTGCGGAAGGCCCAGCAGAGTGGGAGTTTAGGGAAAAGGGAGAGCATCAGATGAAGAGGCTACCTCCGGCTGTCAATGATGATCTGTGACAGCGGCGGATCAAGATGCAGGGCGTCCATTTCCTCTCGGTGTCGCTGTTTCTCCTGCTCGCTGAGCGCATCCCACTTCGCAGCCATCGCCAGCATTTCGTGTGTTGGTTCCATGATCACCCCTTCCCGTCTCAACTCGGCGATGATGGCATCCATCTCTTTCTCTTCGGCGGCTTTGACTTTACTCATCGGCTCAGCAAACCATCGCTCCAGAGCATGAACGATTACTTGCTGCGGAGGAATGGATTCATTCTGTAGCCGTTCCAGCAATGGTTTGGGCAATTCGATAGCAATTGTGTTCATCATCTCTCTCCTCAACAATCAAGGCTTCAGCGGCTGCCCTGACGCGTCGGTGAATTGACCTTGGAGCCACATTCTGAAGTTGCCGTTTCTGCTCAATGGTGTACCGCTGCATTGCCGGATCTGGCGTCTCTTGCCAATCCACCAGCAGGGGCAACGCACGAACACATCTGTCTCCAGTTGATGTTCTCTCATGTCGCCTCGATTATGACACTTCCCGCCGCAATTGTCAAGCCTTTGCACGCCTGCCGCCTATGAGGAAGCGGGAGAAGTCCCGCAGCCGCTCTGGAGCGTGCCGCCAGGTATCCCAGCTCAACAGTCGTTTCATCACGCGGTTCGGACGCATGTAGAAGCGCCGGTATGCCTCCCTCCACTTGCGCTCCACCAGCTCTGCCGTCATGTCTCCCATCTCGAAGCGAGCCTTCTGGTCGTGAATGGAGAAATCGCGCCAATCCTGGGCGAAGATGTGCCCCTCCCGCTGCAGCAAGTCCCACATTTCTGTGCCGGGGAAGGGCGCTGCCAGCAGGAAGTTGGCCAGTTCCGGGTCCAGTTCCAGTGCCAGGTCGATGGTCTTGTCCATCGTCTCTTCGGTTTCGTGCGGCATGCCGAAGATGAAAAAGCCCATCGTCTCCAGTCCGGCAGCCTTGGCCCAGCGAAAGGCGGCGCGCACCTGCTCCAGCGTCTGCCCCTTGTTGATCACCTGCTTGAGGATGTACTCGTCACCGCTCTCCACGCCGAAGCCTACCCGCTTGCAGCCGGCGGCCTTCATCAGATCGTAGAGCTCCTGATCGCCGAAGTTAACCTTCATGCCATGCACGGTGATCCAGGGCACCCTGTTCAGTCCCTCGTCAATCAGCGCTTGGCAAAGCGCTTTGGCTCTCTCCAGATCGCGGTTCCAGATGTCGTCGGTGAGGCCGATTTCCGTCGCCTCCAGGTCGCGCACCAGCCAGCGCCACTCGGCAATCACGTTCTGCACCGAACGGGCTCGCCAGGTGTTGCCGGTCACTGGCTTGGAACAGAAGATGCACTGGAAAGGACAGCCGCGAGAAGTGACGATGGTGAAGGCGCGGGCATGGGGATCGAGCCCATCGGTCAGCGGCTGGAGGTTCGTGTAGCGATCAATCTTGAACAGGTCATGCGCTGGGAAGGGCAGGCTGTCCAGATCCTCGACCATCGGCGAGCGGTCGGAGCCCACGACCTGGCCGTTGTGGCGGAAGAAGAGGCCAGGGATGTTGCCCGGATCGCGCCCCGATTCCAGCGCGTCCACCAGTTCCGCCAGTCCCTGTTCTCCTTCTCCCTTGAAGACGTAGTCCACGAAGGGCCTCTCCATGGACTCCAGGGGCATGATGGTCAGGTGTGGCCCGCCGAGAATCGTGGTCAGCCCCAGTTTCTTGGCCGTGTTGGCCATCTCCCAGGCATCGGGGACGAGGGGCGTGGTGGCCGAGATGCCGATGAGCCCGAAGGGCTGGCCTGCGTTGGCGGCCCGGTTGATGACCGCTTCCACCGGTTCATCCTCCACGGCGGCGTCGAAGATGACTGGCTCGTGCCCTGCCTCCCGCAGGCAGGCGGCCAGGTATCCCAGCCCCAGCGGGATGTGCTTGCGGGATGACCACACCTTCGATTCAGGACTGGCCAAGAGTACATGCATGTCTTACCTCCGCGCCAATTCTAGCATAGATTTCGTTCCCTGGCAATGTTGGTGGTTCGTAGTTCGGTGGTTCTGTACTTCGTCAATTCGTAGTTCGGTGTTCCGTAGATTCGGGGGTAGGCTCCGCTTTGACAATACTGCTCCTCTGTGCTAGCATATCCCTGCTACCGCACCTTGCTTTCCGGGTCACGGATTGACGGACCTACGAAGCTGCAGGTTCCCATTGTGGAGGCCATCATGCGCGAGATCGTATTCGAGTACCAGACGGCCGCCGGACAGACGCTTCGCGTCGTGCGCGGCGATCTGACACGGGAACCTGTCGAAGCCATCGTGAACGCGGCCAACGAGCACCTGGCACACGGAGGCGGTGTGGCCGGAGCCATCGTCCGCCGCGGTGGATACCAGATCCAGGAGGAGAGCAACCGCTGGGTGCGCGACCATGGGCCTGTGCCTACGGGTAGCGCGGCCATCACCGGCGCGGGCAACCTTCCTGTCCGTTACGTGATCCACGCCGTCGGGCCTGTGTGGGGCAGCGGTGATGAAGAAGCCAAGCTCAGCGGCGCGGTGCGCAGTACGTTGGAATTAGCTGCATTACACAGCATCCGCAGCGTCTCCTTGCCGGCGATCTCCTCGGGCATCTTCGGCTTTCCCAAGCCGCTCTGTGCTCAGGTGATCCTCCGCACGGTGCGCGATTTCCTGGCCCAGCATGCCGACTGTAGCGTGCGGGAGGTCAACGTGGTCCTCTTGGGTCAGGAGATGGCGGACATTTTCAGAGATGAAGCTCGGCGGCAGTGGGGTGAAGGCAGCGTTCCGAGCGCGAGCTGACCGCACCCAGTGTGAGGGAGTCCCGATGAGAGACTCCCGATGTGAGGGAGTTGCACTCCCGAACGTGGGCTCGGAGTGCCACTCCTGGCCATCAAGCCGTGGAGTACAATTCCTGGCTATCAGACGGTGATGTATCGAGATCGGGGATTCTGACCCTGCCCGATGTGAGAGCGTTCTGATGTGAGGGAGTCCCGATGTGAGGGAGTTGCACTCCCGAACGTGGGCGTGGAGTACAACTCC
>CAZPMV010000024.1:9830-11536 GCA_964587335.1 uncultured Anaerolineales bacterium | reverse complement strand
GGTAATGGGCACATGGGAACGTGCATATGGCTGAGCATCCGATCATCGCTGCCGACGAGGTCTGGTTCGCCTATCCGGAGGCCGGCTGGGCGTTGCGGGATGTGAGCCTGCGCATCAGAGCGGGCGAGTACGTGGCTATCATCGGTTCCAACGGCGCGGGCAAAACAACCCTGGCCAAGCAGTTCAACGGTCTGCTGCTGCCCACGCGGGGTCAGGTGCGCGTGCTGGGGCAGGAGACATCGAGCCTGCGACCTCGCGAGCTGGCCAGCGCCGTAGGCTACGTGTTCCAGAATCCCGATCATCAGATCTTCGCCGCTACGACGTGGGAGGAGATCGCTTTCGGGCCGCGCAACCTGGGGTTGAGCGAGCCGGATGTGTGCGCCCGCATTGACGATGCCTTGGCCCGGTTCGGTCTGAAGAAGATGGCTGACGCGCCACCGGCTGTGCTCGGCTTTGCTCTGCGGCGCAAAGTGGCGCTGGCGGCCGTCTACGCCATGCGCCCGCAGGCACTGATCCTCGACGAGCCCACCGGCGGGCTGGACTGGGACAGCGTCAGCGAGGTGAAAAGCGCTGTGGCTGGCCTGCACGCCGAGGGGCACACCATTATCTTGATCACCCATGACATAGCGCTGGTGGCCGAGGAGGCCGAGCGGGTCATCTTTCTGCAGGCGGGCCAGGTGCTGCTGGACGGTTCGCCACGTGAAGCTTTCGGGCGAGGTGAGCCGCTGCGAGCCGCCGGGCTCGTGCCGCCGCAGATCACCCGCCTGGCCCAGCGTCTCGCCCCCAGCGGCTTGCCGGCAGATGTGCTTACCGTCGAGGAGTTCGTGCGCGCCTATGCCGGCGTGCACTCAACACACGGGCAAGGCGGCGGAGGAGTGGCCTGATGTCCAGCTTCGATCTCTACGTGCCGCGTGCCTCCTGGCTGCATCGAGTCGATCCCCGCGTCAAACTCCTCTTCATCGTGGAGATGACTGTGTTGCTCCTGGTGCTGCCCAGTTTCCCCGTCACCCTGGGCGTGCTGGCTGCCTGCCATGTGCTGCTGGCGTCTGCGTGTATTCCCTGGACACGGATCGCGGGCATCTGGCGGCTGTTGCTGCTGCTGACGCTGCTGATGCCGCTGTTGTGGCTGCCCTTGATGCCTCACGCGGAACCCGTGCTGTTGGAGTTCTGGCGGGTGAGAGTCACGCTGCCGGCGCTCCTACGCGGCCTGCTGATGGCCGCCCGGCTGGACGCGCTGGCCTTCGTCTTCTTCGTCTGGCTGCTGACCACGGAGCAGCGGGCCATCGTGCAGGGGTTTGTGCGCCTGGGGCTGCCCTACGAGTGGGGACTGACCCTCTCGCTGGCCTTGCGTTACCTGCCCACGCTGCACAGCATCTACTTGCAGATCGTGGACGCGCTGCGGGCGCGAGGTCTGGACTTAGGGAAGGGTTCGCTCTTGGCCCGTGCCCGCAACCGGCTGCCCATCCTGGTGGCGCTGCTGGTCACCGCCTTGCGCAGCAGCGAGAACGTGGGGCGGGCGTTGGAGGCGCGGGCCCTGGGCACTGCTGGCGTGCGCCGCACCTCGCTACATGAGCTGCGACTGCGTCGGGCTGATCTCCTCTGCCTGGCTGCTCTGCTTCTCCTGCTCCTCGCCGGCCTGACCATCCTCATTGTCTTCTGAAGTCCCCTGGAAGCCAAAACCCCTGGCCTCACTCGAAGCCAGGGGT
>CAZPMV010000024.1:0-9730 GCA_964587335.1 uncultured Anaerolineales bacterium | reverse complement strand
GTCTTCTGAAGTCCCCTGGAAGCCAAAACCCCTGGCCTCACTCGAAGCCAGGGGTCTTCTCAGTGATCTGGGCAGTTGGCGATCACAGGTTGTCCCAACTTGAGACCGACCAGTATCCAATCCTCCAGAGTAGAGCGCAATTCATCCTCGCACTCGCGCAAGGTGGATGCAAAAGCAATTACTCCCTTGCACTGGGGAATTCGCCCGGCGAAGGAAGCGTCCGCCAGCTTGTCGTAGACGGCTTACGCCAGCGCGTGCTCTACATAATCGGTAAGAATGAATCGCGTGTTCATCAAATACCTCCAACCCACCCTCATTACTACACCAGGCACAGGCTGATGTCAAGACGTGACGCGCCATTTGCACGCGGAACCACCCGACTGAGTGAGTGTTTCTTCAGGCGATGAACCACGCCACCGCAACCGCGATGCTCAGAATCGCCGCCGAAGACAGCAGCAGTCGATACAAGCCCGCCCACTCGGCGTGGAAGTACTCCCGCGTTAGAGCCAGGCAAAGGTGCACTGGCGAGAGGAGCACGCCGATGAAGCCTGCGCCGAAGGCCAGCACCACATGGTTGAGGTACAACTCGCTGCCGGAGATGAGGGGGAGCAGCACCGGAAACGCGATCCCCACCATGGGCATAGTGAGGCCAGTCAACAGGCCCAGGACGAAGGGCACGGCGGCAGTGGTCACCACTGGAGCGATCCCCCAGGCGGCAAAGGCAGAGGACAGCGCGTCGGCTGCGCCGCTGGCCAGCACGATCTGCTTGAAGATCATGATGCTGAACACGAGCAGGGCCGTGCCAGGAGAGAGGCTCCGACGCAGCACCCCGCCCAGGGTCCGAGGTCTCATCCGATGGACGACTGCGGCCAGCACGATGGCCAGCACCAGGCTCAGCGCCAGCTCCAGTTGGAAGCCGAGGCTGAGAACGATCACCAGCGCGATGGGCCAGATGCTGAATGCCAGCATCCGCAGGCTATGCCATCGCTGAGATCCTCTCACCGCGGGCCGGACCTTCATCTTCTCAGGGGGCCTCCCGATCCCCCGCAGCCCCACCAGCGCGCCTCCGGCGATGGCTCCCACGGTGAGAGGGGCCTGTGCGAGCATCAGACGGGAGAGGGGAATGTCCAATATCCCTGACATGAGGATCAGTGCCGGGTACAGCGGGAAGATGTACTCCCAGACGTGGCGGAACCAGTAGTTGATGTAGGTTTTCCGCTCAGGGCTGAGTTCTAGCTGCGTGCCGATCTCCTGGATCATCGGGGCTGACATCATTGCGCCGCCGGGCATGGGCAACAGGCCGATGAGCGCAGGGATGATGGCCAGCACCAGCCGGGGGTCGGCGATGAGCTCTTGCAGCGAGTTGATCAGCCGCTGCATGCTCTCCACTTCCTGCAGCAATTCCCCCAGCGAAGTGATGAGCAACACGGCGGCCACCAGCCGCAGGGTCTTGAGATCGATCACGGCGACCCATGCTTGCTTCAGCACCTCCAGCGCGGGGAGTCTGAAAAGCAGACCCAACAGGGCTGAGGCCAGCAGCAGAACGTACCCCAGGTTCCAGCGCCGGCTGAGGAGCGACACGATAACAGCAAAGACGAAAGCCAGTTTCAGCATCTCATGACCTTGTGTGCCTTACGCCGAAGTTGATCCGACAAGAAAAAAGGCCGGTCGGCTGACCGGCCTTTGCTTTCCTGCGGTCACGGTGAGCGATGATAGCATGGGCTGGGGCAATTGTCAAGCCCTGGCTGCCGACGCCAGCGCACCTCATCAAAGGTCTGGCGCTACGCTACTGCTCTCTCCGCTTCAGCCCGGCGGCTCAATCACTGTCCGGGCATGATCAGGCTGAGCACATTTGTTCACCCCAGGCTGCCGATGAAGTTGATCAGGAAAGCGACGAAGCTTCAGTGATCTCACTCGCTCCGCTTCCCCGGCGTCATGTAGCGAATGTGCTTGAACGGCTTGACTTGTGCGCTGACGTTGTCCTTCAGTATGTTGCCGGAGACATGCATCAGGGTGTCGCTGTAATCAATGTCCTTTCCCATGCTGGCCAGGCAGGGATAGTGGTGGTGCAACAGTCCGGCCTCCTGCTCGGCATCGTCTGCTGAGACGCCCACCAACCGCTGGGCCACGTGGCGCGCACAGCCGCAGACCGCGTCGCGCTTAACCTCCGCCGACGTGATGCGTCGCCTGTGGGGATCTACGCTGATGCGCAGGTTGGGGCGGCCAAAGTGGCGCGCGAACTCAGCGATCAGCGGATTGTCGTACTCGATCCGTTTGCGGCGGGCGATGCTGTAGTGCGTATCGGTCAGGGAGCACAGCGGCTTCGGGGTCACGCAGGCAATGTCTCTGTCCTGGAGCCAGCCTCGCAACTGCCGGGCCAGTCCACGCGGCAACCAGGCCTCGCTATCTACGGCGGCAATCACCGCCCGGGCGCCCGTCATCTGCGCGATGTCGGGGAGCAGTTCCGCCACGCCGCGGTGCTCAGCGAAGGACAGGATCAGATCGGTCGGCGGGAACTCGTGGGGGAGGTGATCTTCCGGATAGTCTATCACCGGCGGAAGAACCGCCGGCGCCCGCCACACCTCGACGGTCCAATCGCTGGGACCGTGGGCGCGGATGTTGTCCACGTGCCGCTGTCCATACTCGCCTGAGATGATGGCCAAGATGCGCATATCGCTTACTCCATGTTATCCAAAGGTATTGAGGGTAGGGGCAGGTCTGAGACCTGCCCCTACCCTCGTCCAGACTTGCCCCTACTCCTCGTCCAGACCTAGCCTCTACTCGTCCAGCAGACGCTGCTCGCCTTCCAGCGTGCGGATGCGGGCAATGTCCTGAGTCACCTCCAGCGTGCCCTGGTACTCACCTTGTTCATCTCGCATGGCGAAGTAGCGGATGTGGACAAACTGGCCCTGCATCTGAATCCAGAACTCCGCTTCGTCCTGGCGTCCAGCCCGAAAGTCATCCACAATCCGCTGCACCCGGTGGAGACTGGCTGGTGGGTGGCACTTCTGCACCTTGCGGCCGATAATGGCCGGCGAACGCGGGAAAATCCGCTCTTTGGTCTGGGAGAAGAAGCGCACCGTGTCCTCTTTGTCCACGTACGTGATGTCAATCGGCAGGTGAGTCAGCAAGAGGTTGACCTCTTGTGCTGTTAGCGTGCCGGTGTCCAGGTGGAGCAAGCCTTGCGGCGAACCCAGAGCAGGCTCCTCAGCCGCCGTCCTCCCGATCAGCGCCCCAACGGCTTCGGGAGCCGTGTCCCTGGGCGGCCATTGATCCCCTGGCTTCACATAACAGTAACCCATTTCAGGGCTTTGCACACGGATCTGCCACCACTCCTCTCCGTTCAACATCTCCAGGGCGGTGGGGTAGAGGATCTTCTCTTCTTTGTAGAACATCTCGCGGATGGCGGTGGCCAGCGGCTCGAAGATCTCGTCAATCCGGACGCTGAAAGCGGCTGGATCGTCGTCAGGGCCAGCGGCGAGTATGGCATCGAGAGCTTTCCAACCGGCGCGCACATCGTCGTGGATAGCCCACATGACCGACGATGGCCCTGCGAAGCCATGCTTCTCCAGATAGGGAAACAGGATGTTCTCTTCGCGCACATAGTGCTTCTCGTACTTCCGCAGTTCCTGCAGACGCTGGCGCACTTGCTTCAACTGATCTGCGTCGGGAGCGGCTTTGAGCGCTTCCAACGCCT
The DNA here is from genome assembly GCA_964587335.1 of uncultured Anaerolineales bacterium. Lineage (GTDB taxonomy): Bacteria > Chloroflexota > Anaerolineae > UBA3071 > UBA3071 > UBA3071. The sequence goes on along the minus strand of CAZPMV010000024.1, from coordinate 6,033 downwards.
CCTCCAATGCATCCAGCACGCGCCCTGCAGCCCCGTTCTCGGCAAAGAAGGTGTAGACCGGGTGGCCGGGGATGGTGTCCGGCTTCTCCTGGGCTTCCAACGATTCGCGGAACAGGGCGACGTGGACATCGCACAGTCGTTTGATCTCCGTGTCCGGCATTCCTTCTGCGATCAGTTCCTGCTCGATCGCGGCGATATCCATCGCGCTCACGTCTTGCAGCAACGCGGCGAACTCTCCCTTGACTTCCTCGATGGTCTTGCCTTCGTGCAACTGGCGAAGCAACCACTTGAGTGCTTCTTTGCGTTTCGTCTGGTTGTCGATGTGCTCGCTCATGATCTCTCTCCTCTCTACTGATCTACCATTTTCTCGCTGTCATCACCAGGTTCGGGCTGCTGGTGGGGTCAAAAGGTGCACCCTGCATGTCACCGTAGCAGGCGATCTCCCGAAAGCCTGCCTCTGCCAGCACTGCTCTCAGGTCGCCTTGCAGCAGAGGGCGCAGCCGTGTGGACGCAACTTGCTGGCCCCAGGCGTCGCTTGCCTCCCTCCGCAACGTCACCAGGTTGAAGGTCAGCGTGCCGTCGGGCTCGAAGTCGTAGAAGCGCAGGAAGAGGCATTCCACTTCTCCCTCTTGGCAGGGCTGGGGCTCCATCCACCTCTCGCGGCGGGCCAGCACGGCGTCGAAGTTGCGGTTCTGGATCAGGAGCAGGCCGCCGGGCCGCAGGCAGGCGGCGAAGTCCTCCAGCGCTGTTCGCAAATCTGCCGGGGTCAGCAGGTGAGGCAGTGAGTTGCCCAAGCAAAGCAGTCCGTCGAATCCGGTGAGGCTACGCCGTACTGAAGATGCGGCGCTGGGCGTACTGCTGCCGAACGCTAGTGCCAGCTCCCCGAAGCCGGCCACCTCGAAGCGCACCTCGCCTCCTGCGACACCGCTCAGGACAGGCGCGGCCGTGGCTGCGTTGGCCCGCGCCCGCTCGACCATCCCTGTGCTGAAGTCGGCGCCCGTTACGCTGTAACCCCGTTGGGCCAGCGCCACAGCATGCATCCCCGTGCCACAGGCCACGTCCAGCACGCGGCGGGCGCCGATCGCCTGCAACTGCCCTTCGATGAAGGGCATCTCCGCCGCCAGCCGGGCCGGCCAGTTCATGAAACGGTCGTAATCAGCGCTGAAATCGTCGTACATCGCTCCGTCCTAGCCGTGGATGAGCGTTGGCAGACAGCGGGTGCATACCCACAGGCTCTGCCCTTGGTGGCGAAGGGGTACGAGGTGGGCCTTGTCCTCGCCCGTGGCGCAGTTGAAGCAGCGCTGGGTGATGTAGGTCTGCCCACGTTCGTGCATCAACGCTTCGGCTTCTGCCTCGTCGAAGTCGGGAGCTTCCCTCGCCTCGATGCTCAGCGCGCCGGTGGGGCAGACGGGAATGCAGAAGCCCGCTCCGTCGCAGAGTGCCTCGTGCACCACCTTGGCCTTGCCGTCCACCAAAACGATCGCACCCTCTGCGCAGGGGATCACGCAAGCGCCGCACCCATCACATAGTTCCTCATCAATCTTCACGATCTGTCGAACGGCCATATTTGCTCTCTCTGTGAAACGTGATATGTGAAACGTGACATCAAGGGCTAGGTATCCCTCATGCATCACGCTCCCCGCTCCCATTCTGCAACAATCTCATAAGTGCACCTGATCGCCCCTTGGGGACAAATGGCTTCGCACAGTGTGCAGTAGGTGCAGTCAGCCGGGCGGGCGAAAAACGGCCCCCTCGGCCCCATCTCCACCGCGCCGGTCGGACACTGTTCGATGCAGGCGCCACACCGGTCGCACCGTTGCATGTTGATCTCTGGCAATACCCAATCGTCCATAATCAAGAACGGCCACCTTTCTACCTCAGTGTAGCAAAAAGGTGGCCGTCTGTCTACGACAAAAGTCGTACTGTTTTCGCGTTTGTCGTCAGTGAAAGCCAAGAAGCCGATATTGGATCTGTTCTATCCTCTCGCCAAGTACGGGCGACCGGCCGGTCGCCCCTACTCCCTCTCCTGTACCCGCTCCAGAAGATCGTTGAACAGTTCGTCGTGATAAATCTCGTGCTCGCGGATGCGGGTCAGGAGGGCCTTCAGCTCGGCGTCTTCCAGCTCCGCGATCTGACGCCCGTAGACCCGCGTCACCTCTCGCTCGGCGGCTATGTCTGCCTCGAGCATAGCTGTCGTGTCGCCTTCCAGGGCAAGTTCGGCGTGCTCCATGCGTGGATGGCCACCCGACTCCGCCACCTCTTCTGCCAGCCAGCCCATGTGCTGCATTTCGTTGATGGCCTGCATGTCCAACTCGCGCCCCACGTCACAGTGCGGAACGACGAAGGAGTGGTAGAGATACTGCAGAATGACGGTGTACTCGTGGCGCACACCCTGATTCAGAATCTCAAGGACGCGCGGCGAGACAGCCTCGCCTTGCTGTGCAGCTTCCTCTGCCTCGGCTGCTTCTTCTGCCAACTCCTCGGCCAGATCGGAGAACGCCTCTTTGTGTGCCACCTCATCCGACAAGATGCGCTTCAGTAAGCGCACAACGCGGGGATTGTCATTGTCATTGTCAATGTCAATGGCGGCGATGTGTTCCTTGTACTGGGCGATAGCTCCTTCCTCGGCGGCAATGTCGCGAGCCATCCATTCTACAGGTCCGGCGCCGCTTCTGTCCACCTCGCTCCGTTCCATGGTGGGGTCGCCGCCTAGCTCCACGACCATCTCCGCCAGCCAACGCAAGTGGCGCATCTCGTCGCGGGCGATAGCCTCAATCTCGCAGGCTTCCTCTCCCTCGCCTATAGCGTAGGCATGCTGCAGGTACTGAATGATGGCGGCGTGCTCATCCCGCATGTCTGCCTTAAGCATAGTAATCGCTTCGTTCACGTTTTCCTCCTCGTCCCAACAGAAGAGGGTAGAGGGAAGAGATACAACCATCCCTTCCCTCGTTCCATCTACCCCCACTTGCCCTTCGCTATATGGCCCTCGATCTCCGCCTTGATCCGCTGCCGCGAGATAGTGGCCTCGTTCCGGGCCAACTCGAAGACGCGCACGCAGGCCGGATCGAGTTCGTCCTCAATTCCTACCTCGGCGATCTCGACCACGGTGTCCAGCAGCGAAAACAGGCTTATGTGCAACCCGTTGGTGAAGCGAGAGCGCTCGATCTTGTTGGCCGCCTCCGGAGAGAGTTTGTCGAATTTCTCTTTGGGCGCGCCGCACTTGGGACATTTGTCCGGTGCTTCGTCACCGTCCCACACGTATCGGCATGCAGAACACTTCCACATGTTCATGAACTTTGCCTCCTCTAGCAATCCTTGACACCAGCGCTTGAGATACCAGACCACGTTGGTCGTCTGATGGTTGTCTCTACGCTTCTGGCTTCCACACTTTCCAAACCTTGCCCACCAGATCAGGGCCTGGCTTGAGGGTGGTCTTGCCTGGTGTCCAGCCGGAGGGGGTTGCCTCGCCCGTCTCCCGTACATGCTGGAACGCCTTGACTTGGCGGACCAGTTCGGCCGAGTTGCGGCCCACGGGCGGCGTTAACACCTCCATTGCCTGGATCACCCCGTCGGGGTCAATCAAGAAGCGGCCGCGGACGTTCACCCCCGCCGCTTCGTCGTACACCCCGTAGACGGCGCCGATCTTTCCGCCCTGGTCGGAGAGCATCGGATAGGGCACCCCGCCATCGACCATCTTGGATAGCTCTTCCTCCTGCCATATCTTGTGGACGAAGACGCTGTCAACGCTCATGGACAGTACCTCGACGCCCAAACCCTTCAATTCCGGATACCTGGCGGCAACTGCCGTCAATTCCGTCGGTCAAACGAAGGTGAAATCGCCGGGATAGAAGCAGAGCACCACCCACTGGCCCCGGTAGTCCGATAGCTTGATGTTCTTGAAGCCCCCATCTACGAAAGCGTTGGTCTCGAAATCGGGTGCCTCCTTGCCTACACGTGCAATCATCTTACGTACCTCCTCTTTGATTCGTGGCCCGCCCCCAATGGGGGCAGGTTCTGGCCCCGGCAATATCGGGCCGGTTGTTGGTTGGACACAAGATGGTATTCTCTCCCGTTGCGCCATGAGCTCCTCCTGTCTTTTCTTGCTAGCGTCCGCAAGCAACCTGTGACGATCTGCTGGTCACCTGCACGTCCACCTTCCGCACAAGCGTCAGAAAACGCGGAATTTCTCCTTCTTGGCATTGCACAGCGGGCAGCGGTCGGGCGGCTCGCCGACGCCGGTCCAGCCGCACAGTTCGCAGACGTGAACCTGATCGAGTTCGATATCGTTGCCCTCTTCCACCGCCGCTTTGGCCTGGCCGTAGACGTCGGCGTGATACTTCTCCGCCTCCAGCGCCCAGTTCATGCTTCGCAGCGCCCTCTTTTCCTCTTGCAGTTCGGCCACGGCAGCGAAGGCGGGATACATTTCCTCCACCTCGTGGGTCTCGCCGTCAATGGCTGCCTGCAGATTGCCCGCCGATTTGCCAATGCCGCCCAATACCTTGAGGTGATTGGTAGCGTGCACCCTCTCGGCATAGGCGATGGCCTGGAACAACTTGGCCACGTTGGGCCACTCTTCTTTCTCTGCCTTGTCAGCGAAAGCCATGTACTTCATGTGCGCCTGGCTTTCGCCGGCGAACGCCGCTTCCAGATTGGCTTGTGTCATCTTGTGCATAGTGTACCTCCTTAGAATTGGTAAACTGGTAGATTGGGGGGGGCGTTGGACGAGCTAAGAGAGTTGTCCCTGCGCCAACGCTCTCAGATCGAAACTCTCGTCTAGCAATCGCTCGCTGTAGGCCGACACGTCGCGTCCTGTGGCGATCAACTGCCGCACGGGCCGGACGCTCTGCGTGTCGCCCAGCAGGATGGCGCCGACGATCTTGCCCTTGCGCAGCGCCAGCCGCCGGTACACGCCGCTCACCGGGTCCGCCTTGCTCAGGATGGCGAACTCGTCGCCCGTGGCCATCGCCTCGCCCAGGCAGGTCAAGTCAATACCTACGATTTTGAGCGTGTTGGCGGGCATGGTGCCGCTGTAGGTAGTGCTGCCGCCGCGGCCTGAGCTTGTTGAAGGATCGGCGACCATGTTAGCCGCGGCGACCTGCGCCTGCTCGATGGCGGCGGGGATGATGCCGTAGACACGCCCTTTGAACTCGGCCGCGTCACCGGCCGCGTAGACGTCGGCGGCACTGCTGCGCAGTTGCTCATCCACGACCACGCCCCGATTTACCTCCAGACCGGCTTCCCGCGCCAGTTCGAGCCGCGAACGGATGCCGGTGGAGATGAGGACCAGTTCGCCGTCCACCACGCGCCCGTCTTTGAGCCGCACGCCCCTGGCGTGTCCATCGCCCAGGATGGCCTCCGTCGCTGCGTTGGTCAGGAAAAGCAGCCCCTGCGCCTCCAGCAGCGCTTGTAGAACCTGCGCCCCCTCTGCGTCCAGTTGGCGGGGCAGCAGGTAAGGGGCGAACTCAATCACCGTCACCTCCAGGCCAGCGCTGCGCAGCGCTCGCGCCGTCTCCAGCCCCAGCAACCCTCCGCCGATGACCGTCGCGCGGCGAACATCAAGCGCATAGGCCTTGATCGCTAGCGCATCATCCAGTGTGCACAGGGTGAAGACGCCCTCCCTGTCAGTCCCGTCGAAGGGGGGCACAAAGGGACGGCCGCCCGTGGCCAGCAGAAGACGGTCGTATTCTGCGATTGATCCGTCTGACAAGGTGAGGCAGTGAGCCGAGGGGTCGAGTGAAGTGACCTGGACTCCCAGGTGCACGTGGATGCCGCGCTCAGCGTACCACTCCGGCGGTCGGAAGTAGAGCGCGTCTTGCTCGATCTCACCGGCGATGAGCTCCCACAGCCGCGGGCGGTGGTAGTAGGGGTAAGGCTCTGCGCCGAAGATGTGCACCTCAGCGGTCGGATCGGCCCGGACGATGCTCCGAGCCGCCGTCACGCCGGCGACGCCGTTGCCGACGATAACGTATCTTCTCATTGATTTCCCTTCGCTATTCGCCTTCACAACCGATCTGCGGCTTCAATCGCGTCTTG